>QMZC01000012.1 GCA_003662995.1 Archaeoglobales archaeon | reverse complement strand
TGAAACTTTTGTGACACCTTATATCGTGTTCAGCTTTAAGTTGTAGTGTTGGATTTTAAAATCATCTCAACCTTTTCAACTTTGTAATCCATATCCGTTCTTTTTACCCTGAAATCTGACTTGATAACAGTATAAACTCTTGGCACACCCATTTTTGTCAATCTTTAACAAATTTATTCCAAATTCCTCCTTAATTCCCCAAACTTTACACTTTAAAAATCGTCCCCATAGGTGTTAGCTTGTAACTCTTACACCACTCCTTTATGACTTTCAAAGCCTCGGCAACATAACTGCTCAACGACTCCCCAACTCCTATCGGCACAATTGATATTTCCACTATCATAAAAATTCAAAAGATAAATAATAAAATTTAATAAAATTAAAAATTAGAGAAATTCTATTCCCATCTTCACCTTTGCCCTTTTCTTTGGCTTTATTATCTCACGATTGATTTTCTGGCTAATTGAATTCTTCTTGATGGTTTTAGCTTTTGTATGGGTTGTATAAGTTTTTGTGTATTCCTTTTCACTGCTCAGCAGATTTGGTGATGTGACGCCTGTCATGATAGCCATAACTCTCACAATCCCCTCAAAGTTCTTTTCTATTCTCGCCCCCCAAATCACGTTTGCTCTGGCGTCAATCTCAAAGGTAAGATTGTTTACAATCTCCTCAGCCTCCTTTATTGTTAAATCTGGACCCCCAGAAATGTGTATTAACGCTCCTGTCGCCCCCCTATAATCAACTTCCAACAAAGGATGGCTCAAGCAATCCCTAACAACATCCTTAGCCTTCGACTGTGACTTCGACTCTCCAACAAGCATTACTGCAACACCGCCATACCCCATAACAGCCTTAACATCAGCAAAGTCGATGTTCATCAAAGAGGGCTTTGTTATCGTATCCGATATGCCCTTAATCGTCTCAGAGACAAGCTGATCCATCACACTAAAAGCCTGCTCAATTGGTAGATTTGGTACATATTCCAACAACTTGTTGTTGTCTAAAACAACAACTGTATCTGCATTCTGCCTCAATTCCTCTAAGCCCTCCTCAGCCTTGAGTATTCTTGCCCTCTCAACCTTAAACGGAGTTTGAACCATTCCTATAACTATCGCTCCCTGCTTTTTAGCAATTTCAGCAACAACCGGGGCAGCTCCAGTTCCAGTACCACCACCCATACCAGCACAAACAAATACCATATCAGCATCTGACAACAAATCTTCAAGTGTGCTCCTTGCTAACTCAGCAGCCTTTCTTCCAATCTCAGGATAGCCTCCTGCTCCCAAACCTTTTGTCAAACTCCTGCCAATCAAAACCTTCTTATCAGCCTTAACCATTAGTAAGTGCTGCTTGTCCGTGTTGATTGCTATAGTTGTTGCGCTGTCAACACCCAACTGCTTCAGTCTGCTAACTGTGTTGTTTCCTGCACCTCCACAACCAACAACAACTATCTTTGGCAAACCAAAGTCCTCAATGTCAAAATTATCTCTCCTATTCCTCCTCTCCATTTCATAAAATTCTTGGGCTTTACTAACAAAAGACTTCACACTACCACCTCAACTAAAAGATTTTAATTTCTGGTATTTTTCCAAGGTATCCATTTTCTCTGCAATCAGCTTTCTTATTGCATCCCTAATTGCTTCACTAATCGAAGCGTACTCTCCGCTCTCGACCAAATCCTCGAGAAATTCATAATGCTGTTCTGTCAGTCGAATTGATATCTTTCTCATCTTCAACACCACATTACGCCTTCCCACCGTCCCCCATTGGGTACCTCATAGGGGCACATCAGGTACCATTTGTACCTCATTTGTCATACATTTGTCGGACAGGATATATATAAACATTTCGGTGTCATTATGAAAAACCACCATAAAACTAGTATAATATTACCTATGTTAATTAAAATATCAATTTTGCAAAATTATAAAATTTTTTCATTTTAAATGAAAAAGATTTAATATATCTTATTTTAAAAATAACACATGGTGTTGAGAAAACTAAAGCAGGAAACAGAAGTTGTGTTGAGACACCTTCATGTTCTTGAGGTTGTGAAAAAAAATCAGCCAATTGGAATTTTCAAGCTTGCCGAGATTATGAATATGCCAAAACACAAAGTCAGGTATTCATTGAGAGTTTTGGAACAGTTTGGAATTATAGAACCAACGCAACATGGTGCTGTGCTGAGAGAAGGTGCAGATTTGGTTATAGAAAAATTAAAAAAAGAGATAGTTGACATCAAAAAATCCGTAAATGAGATGAATAAGGTTTTAAAGAAACTTTGAATTACACTTTGAACATAAACGAGTAATCGTTGATGTTGATTTTTAGGTTACCACCCCTATTTTTCGCATAGATTTCCCAGCTATTTTCTCCACAACAATCCACATCGGGGATCTTTTTGCCAGTTTTGTAATCACACCATGACAGCATTATTGCATCACCAAAGTTTGATGCAATTGATTTTGCAATGTCCAAAGCTTTTTCAAATCCAACATCAGCATCAACTTTAACATCAACTTCCATACTTATACTCTATAACTAACGAATATTAATAAACTTACCAAAGTGTCAAGGGTATTGAGTTACATAAAAGACGTCAAGGTGCACTGTCTGTGTTTGCTCAGATGTCGCATCCACACTTCCCTATTTGTTACAACTCGATTACACGCTGTTAACAATGCATCCTCAAAACTCTCAAAAATCTGAGGTTTTTTGTTCATACCCTTTCTTACACCCTCTTCAACAACCCAGACACCAAGTGGAGCGTAGTATTCAGGTTTTATTTCCCTGATTACTAACACCGATGCTTTTTTCCTTAATTTTTGCATGTACTCCAGCACTGGCAATCTTGCCGCATAATATCCGCCTCCCAACACAGAATAGCCCTTTTTTCTTAGTATGCTTTCACCATCAACACCAACCCACGTTTTGTTCGGGCTCCAAAATGACTTTTTTATCCAGATTTCAATAAGTTGGAATGAGTAGTCTCCAGGGCTTAAAACAACTTCAAAGTGGTTTCCAAAGTGTTCAAAGCTGAATAAGAGATGTCTGTCAATTGTATCAAAGGTTGCTATCTCCTTCTTTATTTCTTCGCCTATGATGTCATGAACTGCCGTAATACTCCATCTAGTTGGAACAAGTTTTCTGTTTTTTCTGTAACCAAACATACCGACAGAAAAAAGCTTTTGCAGATAATATGTGCTAAACCCCTTCTCTTTGAGGTACATTAAGGAATCTACGGCTTTAATGTCATCGTAATACACTTTCTCAACCTTATCTGGTATTTTTGGATTTTCCACAACCCTGAATTTGTCAACAAGAGTATTGAAGCCCATTGGTTGCATCGTGTCATCGAATGATAGTTTCTTGTTTACTCTGTTAATTTCAGCCTCCACTTCTATGGGTTTTATTGATGCAGTAGCCTCCTGCACTTCCATTAAATAGTAATCGGGGTTTGATGCAAGATTAACATCTAATCTCTTTGTTGTTCTTATTAGTGATACTCGATACTTAATCACCTCTTCAATGTTATTCTTCCACGCCCAAGGGGCATCTAACAACTCTATACTCTCAAAATTTTCTGGATTTATGGCTACCAACGAGCCGGCATAAACCTTCGGATAGCCAACCCTACCAACAAATGCTGATGGCGGGGTTGGATTGTCAATACGATTGCCAACTTCAATTACCCTCAAAAACCTAAATTTTTGAAGTAACGGGCATTTAATTTTTCCACAGAGTAAGTTGCCCTTGCATCTGGCACACTCCATTTAAAAAGTGGTTGCTGAAAGAATTTAATATACTTTTCATCCTTAATATTTTAAATCCAATTATTCAATTCTTCGAGAACAGCCTTAATAATCTCTGGAATCGTGTTATTTATTTTTTCAGTTAACTCCAAACCCGGTTCTATTTTTTCAGGCTCCACTCCAACAACAACAATTTTTTCTGGCAACTTGTAAAACTCCCTACCAATATTTTTGACTGCATAAATAAAATCAAAATCGTGCATGGATGACATGCTCAATGGAAAATTAAAATCGTCAATGAACTCGTACAGGTCGAATTTGTAGATTGTTCCAGGTTTTTTTCCACCCTTAACAGCATCGATAACTATCACTTTATCATAATTCTCCAAAAAATTTAAAAGAGAAAGTCCTAAAGTTGCACCATCCTGAACTTCAACGTTTTTGGGCAGTTTACGTTTTTTTAGCTCTTCAGCAACCCTTACTCCAACACCTTCATCCCTGAGTAGTATGTTACCAATTCCTATTATCAGTATTTTACTTTGATTCTTACTTTGATTCTGCAACCTTTTCCTCCCTCTTTCCACTAATCATTGATGGCAGTACACCGAATATTATTACTGCATAGATGTGCGTTATCATAACTACTGCAAACAGATACATTCCGAACCTGTGTAAAGCTCTGATTAGTGGAAAACCACTCTCAGTACTGAATATTGGCGCAATACTATTAGCAAATGCAATTACTGGCCAAAAGAATTCGGGATAGTACATTGTCAATCCAGTTATGCCCATTAGCAATGCAATCAGTGCATACCCCCACCACACCATAACCTGTGTGGGGATTATCTTTTCAACGTACTCACCCTTTTCTGGGTCATAAGCTCTTGGATCTTCTACATGCTCCCCTCCGAACCATGCCTTCGTCTCAGCCCAGAAAAACCTGAGACTGTAGGGAATCCTTGTTAATGAAATCCACTTCCATTCTTTGGTTAGTATGTAGTAAGTGAACAAACCCCAGAGTGCACCGAATACAAAACCTATAAGAACGTGGGTTATCATCGTCTGCTCTGGCAAAACTTGTATGCCATATAACCCACCAATCTGCATTCCTGTCAATGCAAGCAGTATCCCTGTAATCACTATGCTCCAATGGCAAACCCTCATGAATATTGAGTGTCGTTGTACCTCAACTTTTTTCATTGTATCACCCTTTACTTGATTGTAATATCAATTTCATGCACTGCACAGGCAATGCATGGGTCAAAGCTTCTGACTATTGCCAATGCCAACGATGTGTTGTAACCGTTCTCCATATTCAATGGAGCCAAACCTAGGGGCTTTAATGCAACTGCTAAGGCATCTCCCCACTTTACCATACCCAAACCAAAAGCGGATGCATCGATGTCCGCATCAGGATACAAGGTATTCGCAATCGTTGGAACATCTAATTGTGGAAGCCAAGTATTTTCCAGAGCTTTCTCAACAGGCCCAGGTTGATCAAAGTCATCTCTTGGGCCAAGATTCCATGTGCTAGGAACGACACACTGGTAATTATCAATCTTGCCACCTTTTATCTTGGTGTAGTGCAACAATGCACCTCTAGGAGCATCCCATAAACCAAAACCCTCAGCTGTATTTGGCACATAGTCGAAGTTTGCAGTCTTTTCATTTATCGTCTTCTCGTTTATGTACTGCTTAAGCTCAATAGCCCACTCCATGGCCTTTGTTGAGAAGAGTATTGTTTGTGCAACTCTCGCAGCAACTCTGTCTATTACAGATGAATTTGGATTTAACGCCTTCCAGTCGAAGGTAAAACTCTCTCCAGTAACGGGATTTGTAACTTCAAACTTCCAACGCAAGCCGAACGTATTAACCATTCTCGCAAACGGTCCAACTTCGTATGGCTTGTCATCGTATCTTGGAGCTTTAGCCCATGCATACGCTCCTGGCTTGTTTTTGTCGGGAATAGTTTTACCATCCTTTGGATGCAACCCTGTACACTCGTTTGAATATTTGGAGTATTTTACGTATTCCTTAATTTTACCCAGCTCGAATGGCTTAAAGTCTCCATCCCAAGCTCCAGCGTGTATAACAGCACTCTTTCTTCTGCTTTTTTCACCATCCTGTGCCTTTACCCAATCATCGTAGTTTTCCGGATCCGGGAATAGTCCGTATGACAACTGGTATGGATACGATGGGCCTAAATCTTGCAAACCTCTGAACTCAACATCCAAAAGTGTGCTTATAGCATTTCCAATATGCTCATTTCTCTCAACCAATGCCATTAAATCATTATACATCGTATGGACGGCAAAGTACCAAACTTGGTTCATTCTGCCAATTGTTCCGGCTATTCTGTCCAATGTTGGCTTTACAGTTACACCTCCCGGATATTCTGCAACGGGGAATGGGGCTCTGCCGCCCCAGAGAGCAGTAGCTTCATTGGCTATTCTTTGCATTTCGACACACTTAGCGTAACTTGAGCCCAATCCAAGCTTTGCTATTCCTGCCTTGCCCAAAGCTGGAGGTACCATTGGCGGGTATTTTGCTACTACACCCAGCTCTGGACCCACAAGCAAGTACGTGTGAATCATGTGGTCATAGCAGTAGAAACACGCATGCAGGATGTTTCTAACTAAAACTGCTGCTGGTGGTGGTGTTACACCGTACGCATGATCTAAAGCCTGCATTGATGCTGCTCCGTGGACAGCATGACAAACACCACATATTCTTTGCGTCAAGAAATAGGCATCTCTTGGATCTCTACCCTTTAATATAATCTCAAAACCCCTAAAGAGGTTCGTGTGCGAATAGGCTTTATCAACCAACGTCCAAGTGCCAGTAGAAGTCTTAACCTCCTTGGTTTCCATTGTTATACCCAAGTGACCTTCGATTCTCGTAACAGGGTCAACCACAACCTTCGCCATTTATATCACTCCTCCTTTTCCTCCTTCTTTCCTTTAGTAGCAGCCCTCTTAATTCCATGCACAACGATACCAGCTGCTGTCGCACCAAGCAAACTTTGCCCAATGGCAGTAGCATCCCATCCAAGCACGTTTGGTAAAGCTGTAACTTCCTTGTAGAACGGAGAAAACTTATCAGGCCATTCAGGCTCAGAACAGCCGTAGCATATGTTTGTTTCGTTACAGAAACTTAGATGGTTGTTAAACTTTCTCAATGCACAATCCGTCCAAACTCCCGGCCCTTTACAACCCATCTTAAACCTGCAGCCCTCTCCATCGGGTCTCGTTTTAAAAATACCCCTATCATAATACGGTCTGTATGGGCAAAGTTCCATATGCATATTCTTGCCAAAGAAAACCTTTGGCCTGCCATACTGATCCAATTCAGGCTTAACACCAATAATCAAAGCTGCCAAAGTTAGGACAAGATGATCCGGATTCATGGGGCATAGAGGCAGGTTTATAACAGTTTTGTTAATCCCCACTTTGTTTAGATATTCCTGGACACCCATTGCTCTCGTTGGATTTGGATTGCCTGATGGAATCCCGCCAAAGGTGGCACATTGACCAATTGCTATTATAGCATCTGCAACTTCAGCAGCTTCTTTTATGACCTCTGTGTAATCCCTTCCACCAACACTGCAGTATCCCTCCTCTTGCACTGCCCCCTCGCAAATCAAGATTTTGAATGGAGCTTTCATCCATCTCTCTTCCTTCAGTTTCTCAGCCAAGCTTCCCGATGCAGGGTGAGCAACTTCCATGTAATCTGGCAAAACCAGTGGTAAGCCAGAGTTTCCGACTAGGATATTTGTCAGTATCTCTATCAAATCTGGATTTACTGCCTGAACGAATGAGATTGAGCAACCCTGGCAATCTGCACCATTTAACCAACATACGTGCCAGTAGTCTTTTGTTTCCGTTAAAGCCTCAACGACATCCATTTTGTAGTTCATCAGAAAAGCAGTGGCACCCATAGCTGCAACCGTTTTCATAAAATTCCTTCTACTCAACTTCATCCTATCCCTCCAACCAACTATATAGAGCTTAGCTCTACAAAAATCTTATATTATGTTATTATTTAAAGATTTCTCTGTTGTAGTGTTAAAAAACTAAAAATTTCTCAATTTAATAGTGTATAATTAAAAAAATAGGGTTAAAGCATAGGTTCAACAAACTCTCGGAATGGGATCAGCTAATGGTTGTGGAACAACTTTTCGTGTTCCAACAACAGTCTCCATCACAACCTCCTCAAACTCATCCGTTGCATAACCAACAATCTCAGCATTTTTGTCAAACTTTCTTATTGTTTTTAAAACATCATTGGCTAAATCTGAGATAACTCCCATAACCACCTTACCCTCGTTTGCCATGCTTAGAGGATCCAATCCCAAAAGTTCGCAGAAACTTTTTACATTATCCCTTATTGGAATCTTCTCCTCTTCAATTAGTATTCCGACACCGCTTTTTTCAGCCATTTCGTTTAGAACTCCCGCTATACCGCCTCTCGTCGCATCCTTCATTGCCGTTATGCCACCAACATCCAAAGCCTCTTTAACAAAATTCCAGACTGGATAAACATCGGATTCGACGTTCACTTCAAACTCAAAACCCTCCCTAAATGCTAAAATTGCAGTTCCGTGTTCAGCTATGTTTCCTGAAACTATTATAGCCTCTCCGTCTTTCAATCCTTTATCCCTCACCCAACTGTAGGGATATTCCCTATATTCCCTAACAACCTCAAGGTTGTTGGTGAGATGCTTGTTTTTCAAACCAATTCCTGAAGTGTTGATTATTATACCAACGTTTGACTCAACAACCTTCGTATCCCCAGTTAAAATTGTTCCGTCAATTTCTTTAAGCCAGTGCTCCATGTCAGAAAGTATTTTCTCCAATACGTTGATTCCAAAACCATCTTGGAGTATTAGAGACATTGAAAAAAATTTTGGTTCAGCACCTTTTACAGCCAAATCATTGGATGTGCCGCAGATTGCTAAGCTCCCAATACTGCCCCCAGGGAATATTGGTGGATCAACAACGTAGGAGTCTGTTGTAAACAAGTAATCAAAAAAGTCTGATGAATCATCTAAATCTGATAAGGATATCTCATTAGCTTTGGAATCAAACCTCGATATGATGTGTTTTTTTAAGAATTCCATCATGTACTTGCCTCCCGCCCCATCCTCTTTTCTAATAAATTCATCCATGATCGTTGCTAATGCTTGCGAATATAAACATTTACGAATGAAGATTTAGCTAACGTTAGATTGAAGGGACGTGATGGAAATGTATTCTGGTAACTCAAATTTAGCAGTGATGCAAAGAATTAATAAGGAGATAAAGAAATAAATATACTCTACTTTAACACAGCTTAATGATCTGCGTACTCTCTGGCGGGACTGGTACACCAAAGTTTTTGCAGGGGTTAAAGGAATTGACTGAAGAAATTGCTGTAATAGTGAATACAGCCGAAGATGTCTGGGTTTCTGGAAACAAGATATGCCCCGATATAGATTCCGTAATTTATGCAATGGCTGGAGTGATAGATGAAAGTAAGTGGTGGGGAATCAAGAATGATACGTTCATAACCCACTCAAGGCTTAGAGAGCTTGGGTTTGACGAGTCGATGATGATTGGAGATTTGGATAGGGCGACGCACATAATTAGAAGTGAACTGTTGAGAAAAGGTTATTCATTGACTGAAACAACAAGGAGTCTAAAGAATAGATTTGGCGTTAAAGCAGAGATTTTGCCGATGTGTGAGGAGGAGGTTGCAACAATTGTTTTGACAAAAGATGGTGAGATGCACTTTCAAGAGTTCTGGATTAAGCATAAAGGTGAGAAAGAGGTGCTAGATGTCGTTTTTAGAGGTGTCGAGAAGGCTAAAGCTACTAAAGACGTTCTAAATGCTTTAGACAAATGCAAAGGGGTTGTAATAGGTCCAAGTAATCCGATAACGAGCATACTACCAATACTATCTGTTAAAGGTGTGAGAGAAAGGTTGATTGACAAAAAAGTGATAGTAATTTCCCCAATACTCGGGAATAAACCTGTCAGCGGGCCGGCAGCTAAATTGATGAAAGCAAAAGGTTACGAGGTTAGCCCATTGGGCGTCGCTGAAGTTTATAAAGATTTTCTGAATGTGTTGGTTGTAGATGAGGGCGATAAGGGATTAGTAGGTTTTTACGAATATGAAATTGTAGCTTTTCCAACAATAATGAAAGGAAAGGATGATGCTGTTAAATTGGCGGAATTTGTTGTGGAATTTTTAATATAAAAATATTAAATAAAAATATTACTTGTTTCCAAAAATCCTCCTGAAATAGTGGTGACTGCAGTATATTGCACCAATTGGATTGTGAGCCAACACTCTGTCTTTAGCAACCAAACACGTTACGGGTGCTTTGGAATGCATTATGAAAAGGCTGTCATGTCCAACACACAAACCAAAAATGATGTTTAAATCGGTGTTTGCTTCATTGAGTAACATAGCTTGGGCTATCGGATTGCACATGACCTCAAACCTGTTTGGATTAATCTTTTTAAACCTCATATCATCTTTTGAATTACCACCTGTCTTACAAACTACTGAAAACACCTCAAATCCGTTTCTTTCGAAAACATCAATCAACGTTCTGACTTCTTTTCTCAGCCCTATGCAGAAGGCAATTCCTATTCTTTTAAATCCACATCTTTTAGCAAACTCCACCGTTTCCTCAACCCTACTCCATTTTAGGTAGCCATCAGCCTCAACCGATGCAGAGTTTGATGCAATTTCATAAAATTCGTCATACTTTTTTAATGCCTTGTCAATTACGTCACTTTTTGTTTTCATCGGACAAAAATCTGGAGCTTTGCTTATATCACCACTATAACATGCAAACACGCCACATTTTCCACATTCCATTCTTCCCACCTCTGTTAAGTTTTTATAATAGTTTCAGAAATATTCAGAATTAATAATATCAAATTTAAATCCAGAAATCGCAAAAAATAACTACGAACTTATCACCTGCATTATCCTCTCATGCAACATTCTAATTATCCTCTTTTTGTCCTCCATCAGCACAACGTCCTCTTCGCCTAGAACGTAGATGTTCAAGGCAAATGGACTCGGATATGGTATTCTCACAATTCTTAACTCCATCTCCTTTACCCTATTCAGAAAGTCAATGGCGTTAGCCAAATCCATCGAATCTTCCATTATTTCTCTGTAAGTCTCCCTAAGCACAACAAAATCTGGATAGTATTTCTTTAACAACCTTAGTAAAGAATCTGCGTTGAATTGCTGCCTCCAAACACTTTTCTCTCTACCCAAATAGTTTCTCAAAATCATCATTGATCTCACCGCTACATGCCTAAATCTCCTTCTCAGCATCTCAGTCTTCTCTAATGACCTCTTCAAATCCAACTCGAAGTTTTGCGGATTGAAAAGCCTGACTATTTCAGAATCCTTTAGTTTTTTCCTTCTTGGCAAAATCAATGCAAAACCATTGTCGTTCAAAGCCATCTGGACGTTACAATCCTTAAGTAACCCAACCCTATACCCAAAAACTCTTGCCAATGCGTTGTTTGCCCTTCTCCCGACCAGCGTGTGGAAGAAGTAGTAGTTTTTATCCTCCTCCAGCCTCTCAACTACGAGTTTTCTGTCAGTGGGGATTTCACTAAACAGCTTTTGCTCTTGGAAGTATCTTAGGATGGCTTTTGCAGCCCTTTCCTCGATTCCATAATTTTTTACCAAGAACTTTAATGCCTCTTCACTTTCATCAATCAACCTCTCAATTGTTCCTCTAAAACTCTGAATTCTCAAAGCCAAGTCGTAACTCAAAGGTAATTGCTCAGAAAACCAGCTTGGGACTGTTGGCCTCTCACCCTCAACTTCCTCAACGATCAAGTTCATTCCTTTAGATCTCAAAAATCTGAATGTTTTTCCTGCCAAAACAAAAATATCTCCCCTCACCAACCTCTCAGCAAACTCCTCTTCAACTTTCCCAACCCTCCTACCTTCTTTAGTTATTACAGAAATTGCCACCTCATCTGGAATTGTTCCTACATTCAAGTAATAAATCGGTCTTATCAACTTCCCTCTTTGCCCAAAAACTCCCTTCTTCTCATCAAACCATATTTTGCCGTAAACTCTCTTTGACTCCAACTCTGAATAGTTGCCAGACAAATATCTCAAAACGGAGATTAACTCCTCTTTTGTCAGGTTTTTGTATGGGTAAGCTGACCGTATTAGCCTTAAAGCCTCGTCAACACTCCACTTCTTTTCTATTGACATCCCAACTATGTGCTGGCAGAGAACATCCAATGGCTTTTTTGGTATGTAAATCCTGTCCAACCTTCTATCCAAAGCCTCCTTAGCTAAAACTGTGCATTCAACCAAGTCGTCTTGGTCAACAACGACTATTCTGCCAATTGAAACCTCATGTAATCTATGCCCACTTCTCCCAATTCTTTGTAAAGCCCTGTTAATGCTTTTAGGCGAGCCTAACAGTACAACCAAATCTATGTAACCGATATCAATTCCCAACTCCAAGCTTGTCGAAGACACAACGCATCTCAACTTTCCTTCCTTCAACTCCCTCTCAACCTCAAACCTCACTTCTTTTGATAGTGAAGAGTGATGGGCTTTTATTGGCAAATTCAGTCTCTTCTTCAAGTAATAGACAACCCTTTCAGTAGCGCTCCTTGTGTTTGTAAAGATCAAGGTTGTCCTCGAATTCTTCACCATTTCAGCAAGTAAATCGTAAAGTTTCTCACTGATTTCTTCAGCGGTAACATTAAAAAAATCCTTAATTGGTGACACAACTTTTATATCTACTTTTTTTTCAAAAGTTACATCTGCAATTATGCAATCTCTCGCCTTTCCATTCTCACAACCAACAAGAAACTTTGCTACTTCTTCCAACGGATGAATCGTAGCAGACAACCCAATCCTAACCATCTTGCCTTCCTGAATTCTCTGCAATCTCTCCATTGATAGACTTAAATGCGAACCGCGTTTGTTTTCTGCAATAGCATGCACTTCATCAACAATCAAAAATCTGACACTTCTCAAAGCCTTTGAAAACTTGGGACTTGATAAAACAATTGCGAGGGTTTCAGGTGTTGTAATTAAAATGTGGGGAGGTTTTTTCATCATCTTCTGTCTCTCTGATTGCTCAGTATCTCCAGTTCTGACAGCAATTCTAATCTTCTGTAACTTAATTCCCTTCTTCTCCGCTAACTCATAGATTTCCTCTAAAGGTTTCTCTAAATTTTTTCTTATATCGTTGTTCAAAGCCCTTAAAGGTGAAACGTAAACAACATAAACATGATCTTCAAGCTCATTTTTTTCAGCTTTATCAATTAGCAAGCTTATGGCTGCCAAAAACGCTGCCAGTGTCTTTCCACTTCCTGTTGGAGATGAAATTAAGATGTTGTTGCCTTTAAAAGCCTCAACGATTGAGTGTCTTTGTGGTGGTGTGAAGGTATCGTAGTTGGATAGAAACCACTCTCTAACCAATGGATGCAGAGATTTAAGGACTTCTTCGTCGGTATAAGCCTTACCCCGTTTTATCATTCGAGTAATTACTTTTTACAAATCTCTATAAAATTTTTGTAAAAATCAACTCCCCTTTTAGTATGATAAACCTCAGGATGCCATTGTACACCATAAATCGGATTTGATTTGTGCTTTAAAGCCTCTATTTTACAAACATCTGACTCCGCTAAAACCTTTAAGCTTTCTGGAAGTTTTTTTACCTCATCAGCATGACTTGCCCAAACCTTTAAAACTCTTGGCAACCCCTCAAATATTTCGTCATCCTCAATTATTCTAATCTCAACCTCAGCATAACCCCCTACATTGCCCTTCCCAACTTCTCCACCAAACACCTTGGCAATAAGCTGATGTCCAAGACAAATTCCCAGAATTGGAATGTCCAACTCCTTAACATACTCTTCGCAATTCCCAGTCCTGTCCAAAAATGGCCCTCCACCCAACACAATCCCATCTAAGTCCTTTAATTCCTCAATAGGCGTTGTATTATCAATTAATTTTGTTTCTACACCCAAATCTCTCAGCGTTCTGTGAATTAGATGGTTGTACTGTCCATAATTATAAACAACGTAAATCTTCACAAGGTTAGTACACCACCAGGAATTATAGTTTTTACTGTGTTTCGATAATGATATATCCTACTTTAATAGATTACTAACATGTTACCCACAGGCGTATTCTACCATGAAAGCTTTAGTAGGAGAAGTTATTTAACAATAGGGACTCGATTGCAAGATTTTCCTGCAGCATTTGATAGGGTTAAAAAGTACGAGAATTTTAAACTAATAGAGTGTCCAGAGGTAGAAGAGAAATTAATTTTACAGGTTCACGACAACGGTCTGCTTGAAGGTGTAAGTAGAGATTCTTTGTGTTCAACAGCTTGGCATTCTGCTGGTGGAGTTGTGTTGGCTGGAGAAATGGTTTATGAAGGCAAATTAAGAAATGCGTTTTGTTATATTGGTGCTGGCGGACATCATGCAGGAAAAAGCTACTTCTGGGGTTATTGCTGCTTTAACGATGTCGTTTTGAGTATTACAAATTTGAGAAACAAGTTTGGGAAGTTGAGGTTCGCAATTTTGGATACTGACGCACATCATGGAGATGGGACGAGAGAGTTGCTGAGTAGCGATGCTGATACGCTGCACTTCTGCATTTGCGGAAGCAATTACATCTCAAATGATAAAACCAAGGTAGACGTCAGTTATTGGAACTTAAATCGGGAAGAATACGTCAACGTTGTTAAAAACGGATTTTGTGAGATGGCTAAGGACTTCAAACCCGACTTGATCTACTGGTATTTTGGACACGATACGCATGTAGGAGATTATGGAGATATTGGATTGACTGTAAACGAATACGTAAAGATTGCCAAGATTGTAAAGGATTTAGCAAAGCAAATCTGCAATGAAAAGCTTGTAGTTGTGTTAGGTGGTGGAAGTGTTTCTTACATAGCAAAGGAGTCAACGTTGGCTATAATTGAGGAGCTGCTAAAGCTTGATTGAAAAGCATTTATAAATTCATTTTTAAATTATCACCATGGCAGAAGCCAAGGCTTACGCTGCGGGAACGATTGTAAATGCTTTGGCAACAAACTCTGGTAGTGCTTTTGCCCTTGATTTAACAACGAATGTAAGGCTGAGATTTGAAGATGAATTGAAGGAAAATGTTGTTTATGAGGATGGAAAGGAAGTAAAAAACGTAATAGTTGACAGAGTTTTGACAACGATTAACAAAAAAGCTGTTGTTGAGGTTGAAAGTCAGATTCCGAGGCAAAGCGGATTAGGTAGTAGCAGTGCGTTTATGAACGCTTTAATCACAGCTCTCTTCAAGGAATTGAAAGAAGAGCTCAACGCTCACACAATATTAACAACGAATGCGAGAATATCGTTGGAGATGGGTATAAGTTATACTGGAGCCTTCGATGATGCATCAGCATCTTTACTAGGGGGAATCGTTGTTACAAACAACTCTAAAATGAAGATTTTAAAATGGGACAAAAAGCGGGCTGAAGCTTTGATATTACTTCCACCTTGGCAGAGAAATGAGGTTTTGATGGGTGAAATAAAAAAAGATGTTGAATTTGTTGAAAAAGCTGTTAGAGAGGCTTTGGATGGCAAATACAAGGATGCGATGCTCCACAACTCCTTGCATTACTGTTCTGCTTTGAGGTATCCTATAGAACCATTAAACGTTGCATTGAGTTACGATGTTGCAGCAGGATTAGCAGGAAATGGGCCCTGTTATGTTGCATTTGGAGAAGTTAGTGAATTATACGGCATTTGGAAGGAGTTTGGTGATGTTATTAAAACGAAAATTGTAAATGAACCCGCAGATAATCTGATAATCCCAGAGTATCTGTTTGATAAGTGAATCAGCCAAATGCATTCTTTATTCTTTCCACAGCCTCTCTTATCACTTCAACATCCCTTGTCAATGCAAATCTGACGAAACCTTCCCCATACTCACCAAACCCAATACCTGGCGTTACCAAAATACCTGTTTCATTTAGCAACTTCTTTGTGAACTCCATGCTTGACATATCCACTTCGCACCACACGTAAAACGTTGCTTTTGGCTTCTCAACGTTGAATCCCACTTCTTTTAACCCTTCAAATAGTAAGTCCCTTCTTTCCCTATAAATTTCATTGTTCTTGTCTATTACATCATCACTACCACTCATCGCCGCAATCGCTGCTTCTTGCACGGCTTGGAAGACACCACTATCGACATTTGTCTTCACCTTCAACAATCCAGCCAAAATTTCTGAATTTCCAACGGCAAATCCAACACGCCAACCCGTCATGTTGTAGGTTTTAGATAGTGAGTTGAATTCAATAACAACATCAAATGCATTGTTTACTTCTAAAAAGCTCTTAGCCTTGTAATCAAAAGTTACCTCACTATATGCCGCATCGTGGGCAAGTATGATGTCGTGGTCAATGCAAAAATCTATTGCCTCCTTGATGAACTCCTTTTCCGCAACGCTTGCAGTTGGATTGTTTGGATAGTTTAGAAACATAATCTTCGCTTTTTTTGCAACGTTGGACGGGATTGCATTTAAATCAGGTAAAAATCCGTTTTCCTTCTTCAACGGCATCTTGTAGGGCTTCCCATCAGCTAAAATTGTTGATGCAAAGTAAACTGGATAACCTGGGTCAGGAACCAAAACAACATCGTCTCTGTTAACAAAAGCCAAAGGCAAGTGTGCTATACCCTCCTTTGAACCTATAAGTGATACCACCTCTTTCTCAGCATCCAACTTCACACCCTTACGTCTCCTGTAAAAATCTGCTACTGCTTGTCTAAAGGATAACATCCCCTCGTACGATGGATATCTATGATGTTCTTCCCTTTCAACAGCTTTTTTCATAGCTTCAACGATGTGAATTGGCGTAGGCAAATCGGGATCACCAACACCGAAGTCAATTACTTTGACACCTTCTTTTATCTTCTCAAACTTCATCGCATCAATTTCAGCAAACAGGTATGGGGGTAATTTTGTTAGTCTGTCTGATAACTCAAACATCCCTACCACCTTGAGGCGGATACGTATTTAGCTATATTTTTATTTCGATGTTTGTTTTGATTGTTTGATTAAAAGGTTGATAGAATCGAGGATGCTCTGAGAACTGACTTTAATTATTCAAAAACTAAAAAATAAAAAGTCACAATCGCCTACCAAACTCCCTCAAAAATCCAATTAAAAATCCTATAGCTTTCTTAACCTCTGGCTCCCTCATAGCTTTGAGTAAACCCATCAATCCAACGGGTTCGTAATTTATATTAAGTAACGCCTCCTCCAACGCTGTTACAACTTTTCTAGTTTTATCATCAGCTAAAACAATTCCAAGGCTCATCAAAATCTCTGCATCCTTTGTAATCAACTCCTCAACCTCAGAATCGAGTGATTCTTGGGTCATTTCCGCCAATTTTACGCCCAATTCTGCTAATTTTAAAAACTCGTCCAGCATCCCGCTTTTCTCTAAATATATCACTTTATCCAAAACTTTGAGTATATCGTCACCGTTTGAAGATAGTTTCTTGATAATCTCGTAAAGCAACTCACCAGCCTTATCCTCTAATTCTGCTTCGCTAATGATAGTATCACCCCTCTGTAGAGTTATTGTGGCAGTCTATAAACGTTTCGAAATGGATTAATTACCAAAAGCTTAAACAATTGTTCAGAATTAATTGTTTTAGTTTTTCTATACTATATAGCTTGTTTTATATGTTGAAATTGATAAGACTTAAATAAAGCACTGTAAATGTCTTTCAATGGGGTTTATTTTACTAAAAGAGTAGTCTGAGGTGGAAGAATGAGATTGGGTGAACATCCAATATTAGAATTCAAGAAAGGTAAAGAAGTAACGATTTACTTCAATGGCAAACCAATCAAAGCTTATGAGGGTGAAACCGTCGCATCCGCACTCTATGCTGCTGGTGTAAGAATTTTCAGTCGATCTTTTAGATTTCATCGCCCCAGAGGATTCTTTTGTGCTATCGGCAAATGTTCAGCTTGCATGATGGAGGTTGATGGAATTCCGAATGTGAGGACGTGTAAGGTTTACGTTAGGGATGGAATGCAGATAAGAACCCAGACTGGTACGCCAGATGCTGAAAAGGATAGATTTGCCGCCTTGGACGACATCATCGACAGGCTATTCCCACACGGCGCCCACTACAAGAGGTTCACAACTCCTAGGATTTTAAGGGAGTTTATGATGAAGCAGATGAGAAAGTTTACTGGCTTTGGTAACCCACCAAAGGCTGTTTATGAAGGCAAAGCAGAGTTTGAGGAAATTGAGGCAGACGTTGCGGTGATTGGTGGTGGTCCGGGAGGAATGTCAGCGGCAATCTACGCTGCCAGAGCAGGAGCTAAGGTTGTGTTGATGGACGAAAACCCGTTTTTGGGTGGGCAGTTGGTGAAGCAAACACACAGATTCTTTGGAAGCGGTAGGCACAGAGCAGGAACGAGAGGTATTAAGATTGCGACAATACTGGAAGATGAGCTTAAAGAGCTGGAAAATGTTGATGTAAGAAAGGAAACAAAGGTTTTTGGAATTTACGATGGTGTGGTTGCTGCTGTGCAAAAGGATGAGAAATTGCTAAAGGTTAAACCAAAGAAGATAGTCGTTGCTACTGGAGCTTATGAAAGAACACTCATTTTTGAGAACAACGATTTGCCAGGGGTTTATGGGGCTGGTGGTGTGCAAACACTTATGAACGTTTATGGAATTAAGCCCGGAGATGTTGGGCTAATAGTTGGTTCGGGAAACGTTGGCTTAATTCTGACATATCAGCTCATGCAGGCTGGAATTAAAGTTGCTGCAATAGTTGAGGCAATGCCGAGGATTGGTGGCTATTTTGTGCATGCAGCAAAGGTTAGAAGGTTGGGGGTGCCTATATACGTTAACCACACGGTAACAAAAGCAATAGGAAAGGAGTGCGTTGAAGCAGCAGAAATAGCAAGATTGGAGAATTGGCAGATTGTTGAAGGTAGTCAAAGGGTGATCGATTGTGACTTCATTTGTGTGGCTGTTGGCTTATCACCAACCCACGAATTACTGTATCAGGCTGGTTGTGAGATGAAATTTGTACCAGAATTGGGCGGATTGGTTCCAATAAGAAACAAGTATGGTGAAACGACTGTTAATGGCTTGTACGTTGCAGGAGATGTTGCTGGGATAGAGGAGGCGACAGCAGCAATAATGGAAGGTAGAATTGCAGGAGTTGATGCAGCAATAAAACTTGGGTATGGTGGAGATGAGGCAATAAAAATCAGAGAAGAAGTCGTGAAAGACTTGGAAGAGTTCAGAAGCGGTCCATTTGGCGAAAGGATTGTTGCAGGATTGAAGAAGGTGGTGGTTGCATGAATTACTTGGTCAGGGGTTATTTGGAGAACGACGAATTGCCCCCGTTTCCAAGCAGAGAGAGGTTGGAGAAGAAGCCTGTAGCGTACATTGAATGTCCTCAGCCAATCCCATGCTCACCTTGTTTGGAGGCTTGCAAGTACGATGCTGTGAAAATGGATAACATAAACGACCCACCTGAGTTAGACTACGAGAAATGCAATGGCTGTATGTCGTGTATTAGAGTCTGCCCCGGATTAGCTATCGTGATTATGAGAATAAAGGATGGGAAAGGGTATCTTACATTGCCATACGAATTTACGCCTTGGTTGAAGAAGGGTGATAAGGTAAAGCTGTTGAACAGAAAAGGCGAGGAGGTTGGAGAGGGCAAAGTTGTATGGGCTTTACCACCAGAAAAGAACGACAGAACTTCGTTGGTTAGGGTTGAGATGGATCCAGATTTGCTTTTCGAAGTTAGAGCTGTTAGGAAGGTGGAAGAATGAAGGACAGAAAGATCGTTTGCAGGTGTGAGGATTTGACTGAAGAGGACATCATTCATGCTATTGAAGAAGGATACGATGATTTAGAAAGCTTGAAGAGGTATACGGGTGCAACGAGTGGCCCATGTCAAGGAAAAGGTTGTTTGATGCATGTAATAAGGATTTTGTGTGCAAAAACTGGTAAGAGTCCTGACGAGGTTGGAGTAACAACACAAAGACAGCCTGTAAACCCAGTGCCACTTTACTTGTTGGCTAAAGGTGATGAGAAATGAGGGTGGCAATAATAGGTGGTGGAATTGTTGGATTGGCAACTGCCTACAATTTAGCTAAGGACGGAGTTGATGTTGTTGTTTTCGAGCGAAAGTACTTGCTTTATGGGGCAAGTGGCAGAAACTCTGGTGGTATTACGGCTATGCTAAACAATGAAAGACTCATCGAGATGGCAAAGAAGAGCATGAAGATATACGATGAAGTTCAATCTGAAATTGGTTTTAACTTTCTTTACAGAAAAGACGGATATATCAAGGTAGCTTCAACCGAGAACGACTTGAATAAGCTTAAAGAAGAGATGAATTTGCAAAAGAGAATGGGGGTTAAGGTTAAACAGATTGATGCGAACGAAGTTAAAGATTTCATTCCAGATTTTAATGCTGATGCTGTTATTGGTGGAGTGTATGGGGAAGGAGGAGTGATATTCCCATGGCCAGTTATTTGGGGATACGCCAAGGGATGCAGGGAGTTAGGTGTTGATGTTAAGGATTATACCACAGTTGAGGAAATAGTTGTTAAAGATAGAGCTATCGACGGTGTAAAGGCTAATGGCGAATTCTTTAAGGTTGACTTTATTGTTAATGCTGCCGGGGCTTGGAGCAATGAGATAAGCAGAATGGCTGGAGTTGAGTTGAACAACAAGATAATTAAGGAGGAGATTTGTGTAACTGAAAGCTTGAAGCCATATCTAGACCCATATCTGCTCGACGTAACGACAGGCATATATTTGAGTCAATCAATGAGGGGTGAAATCGTTGGAGGAATTGTTGGAAATGAAGTCGAATCCATTGATGTCAAGGGTAGCTTGGACTTCTTGGTCAAATACGCTAAAAGGGCTGTCGAACTCATTCCAAAGCTTAAGGGGTTGTGCATACTGAGGCAGTGGGCTGGCGTTTACGATGAAGGTAAAGACATTCCGAACATCTCCACAACGAACGTTAAAGGATTCATCCAAGCAAACGGATTTGGAAAGTTCGGGATGTGCTTGGCTCCCGCTGCAGCAATAGAGGTTACAAGGTTGATTAGAAAGACTTAATTTTTTATTTTATTAAATTATTAAATTATTTTGAGTTATCAATCCCAATTTACGACCACTTCCTCAATCCTAAAATCGGGCTTTATTGTAGATTTCTCAACAGGCGTTTCATAACCATGCTTGTACATTAACAAGCCTAGATAAGCAATCATCGCCCCATTATCACCCATCAATCGTTTGGGAGGGGCGAAGAATTTGGCATCTCTATCTTCACACATCGTTTTAAGCATTTCTTGTAGCCTCTCATTTGCCCCAACGCCACCAACAAGCAAGACTTCATCCAAATCCAAATAGGCTAAAGCCCTTTCTGTAACCTCAGTAAGCATCGCAAATGCCGTCTCCTGAAAACTGAACGCCACATCTTCTTTCCTCACACCATCATCGAACAGTTTTTGTGCTGCTGTGACCAAACCGCTGAATGAGAAGTCCATGCCCTTAACGACGTACGGCAATTCGTAGTATTTCCTCCCCTTCTTAGCCAACTCCTCAATTTTTGGACCACCGGGATGTCTTAAACCCATGTGCCTCGCCAATTTATCCAAAGCGTTTCCAATACCGATATCCAAAGTTTCACCAAAAACTCTGTATCTGTTTCCTCTGCGAGCAATAACTTGACTGTTACCACCACTGACGTACAAGCTGACAGGGTTCTTTGCTTTCGTTTTCCACCTCCCAACTTCCACATGAGCCAAGCAGTGGTTAACTCCAACAAGCGGTTTGTTCAGCTTTAAAGCAATCGTTCTCGCAGCGGTAGCCACTATTCTCAAACACCCACCCATTCCTGGGCCCTGAGAAAAGGCAACAACATCTATTTTATCAGGCTTAACCTTTGAAAAAACAGAGGCAATTAATTCAGCTATATGCTCAGAATGGTGTTGCGACGCCTCCCTCGGATGAATTCCTCCCTCCTTTGGTATGTATGGCTTTTCTGCGATTGTTATTACGTCCTTCTCATCAACTACGGCAACACTTAGACTCCAAGCAGTACCTTCGATGCCCAAAGCCCTCATTTCTTAAATTCTGTGTAGCCACACTTCCCACAAGTCCTTCTATCTTTGTGTTCAGCTAAAAAGACGCCTTCTCCACATCTCGGGCAGAACTTCCTCTTTCTAACCACTTTATCTCCCTTTATTTCGTAAAATTTTGACACAACTTCCACCATTTCACTCACCTATTTTAATGGATTGATTTATTTTATCGATTAACTTATGATTAACCTAAATCTATTCTCCTCCTTCACCTTCACCTTCGCCTTCTTCTTCTTGCTGTTCACCAAAGTTCCTTCGAATTATGTGGTCTTCCTCAACCTCCAGCATGTCTTCATGGGTGTCATAAATCTTTGCGTAGCATTTGGCTTCAGTCTTCCCGAATTCTGTTTTAATGTGGTCAATAACGATTCTATCAAGCTCAGCATTAAACAATCCTGCAATCTTCTCCCTCAGAACGTTCCTTGACGGTGTAGCTCCATCGTATTTCACTGTTGCGTGTATTTCTCTTCTCTTCAACAGTGGATTGTACCTCTCCCTGTCAACATAAACCTCCATTCAATCACCTCCCATAATCCTAACAACCTCTCTCCAATTATTCACTTTCTCCATCCTTTCGATGAGGTTGGATATTAAGACTTTTTTATCCTCGCTCACTCTAATCACAACAACACCCCTTCTCGGCTGCCCATATAAAACTATGGAATTTAAGGGCATCATGTAAACCAAGGGCATCGTTGCTAAATCCTCTTCACCAACAACAACTATCTTTGTTTTTTTCTTACCCAAATTTTTGACGGCTTTATCCAAAGTTTTAACCAAATCAAGAGTTATTGTTGCCTGTGGATTTTCAACAACAAGTTCGTCATAGTTTTTTGTCAACTCATCCAGTTCTTTAACAATGCCCTCTTCTAATTTACCTCTTATCGTCTTCTTATCCAAAATCACGATGTCTGGCTTGTAACCTGCCTTCAAAGTGTAGTAGCTAACCAGATCACCAACACAAGCTACTTTTTCTCTTTTTTTCAGTTCTTTGATCTTCAAAATAGTGTCCAAACCCCTACCCTTATAAAGGATACCATGAGGTTTTGCAAACTCGTTTCTTAAACTTTCAGGAAGTTTCAACATATTAGCCAACCTTCAATGCATACTTGCCAGGAATGTTTATGCCGAGTTTTTTCGCTATCTCACTCTTCTCCGGATCAATGATTACAACGTATCCGTACCACTCCTTCGTTAATTCAGCATTTCCACAATTCTTGCAGACCTTTGAATCAACGCTAATAAACTTGCACTTCCTGCAAGCCAATTCCACCATTTCAACCTTCCTCCAAAGCCTTTAGCTCTTCATCAATCCATTTCAAATTCCCTAACCAAGGCTGTCTCATCGTCAAACCAATTTTGCTCTTATCTGGCTCCCTCTCCTTCAAACTTAATGCAACAATCCTTGCCCTAACAAAGTCCCCCTCCTGTAAAACCTTCTTTGTCTCTTTTCCAACCAATCTCTTGTTCTTCTCATCGTACGTCATGTAGTCTTCGGTTATCTGGCTCATGTGCAGCAATGCATCTAAGGGTCCAATGGAAACAAAAGCACCAAACTCCACTATTTCAACCACTTCTCCCTCCACAACCTCTTGCATCAAAGGCTTGAACACTATGGCTGTGAACGTTACTTCAAAGTATATCGCCCCATCTCCCTCAATTATTTTGCCCTCTCCAATATCCTCAATTTCCTCAATTCCTATAATCATTCCGTATTCTCTATCCAGCTTACCTTCAAACTGCTCCCATAGCAAGTCCATTATCACGGATTCAATATCCTCGTCAAGCCTGGTAGGAGCGACCCTTACAGTATCTTTAATCTTTATTCTCGCATACATTGAGCATCACCAAAGAGTAGATAAGTGAGATTGGTTAGCAATATAAATTTAACTCTAAATGTTTTTGCAGATAGTTGTCAGGCATATCTGTTTGTAAACTTAACCATTAAAAATTTAATGAGGTGGAGAACAAAAAAGTAACCTATCAGCATGGAAAATCCTATGAGTAAATAGATTATGTAGTCCCATCCAGGAGAATGAACTCCGCCCGAGTCTTGTGGAAAGAAAAAGGCTACTGGGGGAGAAGTGGCATAAAAAATTATAAAAAGGACTAGGATCGACCTAATATCTTCCTTTTTGCAAACCTCTTTAAGAAAGATTGTAGAAATAACAGCAAGTAATGATATAAGATACGAAAATAAAAACAAATCATAAGTTACTATTTTGATGGATGTGTAATATAATATAAAAAATGTGACAAAGAAAAGTTAATTGCATACGGATAATTAGCAGACATGTGGTAAAAAAATAACCGCTCCAATAGCCGATGTAATCGATATGTACGTCATTTCACGATTTCTAAGATTAAGAGTAAGTGAAAATGCTAAAAACACTATAAATGGAAAAGCAAAGTATTTGTCCTGAAAAATAATCAAAGGAATTGCACACCCGACAACATCAACAACAATGTTTATTTTGTTTGATTTATTCAACTTCATATGATTAAATTTTCAATAAAGTTAAAAAATTCTCATCTCAGAATTCGATTTTCAACAATCTACTAATTTTCCAAGACTACGTAAAAGATAAACTATTTCTAATCGACCTACTACCAACTCCCTATGAACGAAATTAAAATCGTGTTCCATCCGAGATTCTATGAAGTTTATACGAATGATCCTGCCGCTGAATCAGGAAGAATGGAATCAATCGTAGCAGAACTGACAGATTTTGAATTTGTTGAAGCTGAAATGGCAAAAGAAGAGGATATTTTACTCGTTCACACTCAAGCACATTACGATTACGTTAAAAGCATGCCAAAGATTTTTGAATTGGCAATGCTTGCTGCTGGCGGGGCAATAAAAGCTGCGGAGATATCGTTTGAGGAGTTGACATTTGCAGCAATCCGTCCTCCAGGACATCATGCAAGTCCTGACAGTTGCTGGGGATTTTGCTACTTCAACAATGTAGCGATAGCTGTAAAAAGGTTGATAGAGGATGAGCTGATTGGAAAAGCAGTAATTGTTGACTTTGATTTACACTTTGGAGATGGGACTGCCAACACTTTTAAAAACGATAGCAAAGTCGTTTATCACCACATGCAAAGTGTTGAGAGACTAACCACTTTTTTAGTTGAAAGAGATTATGACATTATAGCCGTTTCAGCGGGTTTTGATAGACACAAAAAAGATTGGGGCGGTATGCTTGAGACTGAAGATTACAAAAGAATAGGTGAGATTATTGCAAAACATGCCGATAAAAAGTGTGATGGAAAGTGTTTTGCTGTGCTTGAAGGTGGATATAATCACAGCGTCTTGGGCAAGAACGTTAGGGCTTTTGTTGATGGTTTGGCTTCAATATATAGATGAAAGGCTTGAAAAAGTAAATTACAAGAAATCATTCATACCTCAAAGCCTCAATTGGCTCAAGCTTCGAAGCTTTCCACGCTGGATAGATTCCGCTCAGCACAGCCGTCACAACCCCTACGAAAAATCCTTCAGCAATATAGAAGGCTGTCGATGGCATAAACAAGTATTTGGCATTGTGGAGCATTATCATGTCTATTGCATATCCCCCCAAAATGCTTAAAACACCACCAATAGTGCTCCCTATTACACCTAAAATTAAAGCTTCGAGTAAAAATATTTTCAGAATTGTCTGCCTATAAGCTCCTATAGCTCTCATCACTCCGATTTCCTTAGTTCTTTCAATCGTTGACATCAGCATGATGTTTAAAATACTCACTCCAGCCACAAGCAAAGAAATTGCTGCAATAGCCATCAAAAACGTATTTATTTGAGAAAATGCTTCGTCAATTCTTTCGGTAATCAACTGCAGCTCAAATATGTTTACCTTCTCTTTCCTACCATTTATCGATTTCTCGACCGCATTTTTAAACGCTTCAACGTTCTCCAATTCGTTAACTTTTACTATTACCATGGAGCATCCTTCATCGGATATCTTTTCAAAGTCTTTTGGAGATACAAATATGACAAAATCAGGGTTTATGTCAAATCTTCTCCCTTCCTTCTTTAAAATACCTGAGATTCTGAATTTGTCGTTACCAATTTTGATCTTATATCCAACCCTCAAATCTTTGTCCTCTGCAAGCCTGTAACCAACAACACAACTTCCTTTTAGCTTAATACTTCCATCATCTGCATCAAATAGCTTATCAACATCTTCTTCATCCATTCCGTAGATAGTCGTGTAGGACCTTTTCTTTTTGTACTCAACAATAAGCCTGTCTGACTTTATTGGAATGACTGATTCAGCATAGACCATTTTTTCCAGTTTATTTATGTCAGATTCGTCGATTTTTGAGTATCCGTTGGAATAAGCGGGAGTTATTATTACCTCATTTGCTATCTCTTTAAAATTCTCTAAAACACTTGTTTTTAGACTTTCCCCGAAAATTCCGATTGATGCAATAGCCATAACACCTATTACTATTCCAACTACTGCCAAAATACTCCTAACCTTGGTTCGTTGAAGGTTTCTCTTAGCAAGCTCAAGGTACATCTACAACACCGTCTCGAATTCTCACAGTCCTCTCAGCGTACTCCGACAAAGATGGGTCATGGGTGACAAGTACAACGGTAACGCCCTCTTTTTCGTTCAGTTCCTTGATTATCTGCATAACTGCCTCGCCACTCTTCGTGTCTAAATTACCAGTCGGCTCATCACACAGCAAGATTGGTGGGTTGTTTGCCAACGCCCTTGCTATTGCCACCCTTTGCTGTTGTCCCCCACTCAATTCCAAGGGTCTTCTATTGGCTACTTCTTCAATTCCAACGAGTTTTAACAGTTCCTTAGCTCTTCGCTCCCTCTCTTGCTTGCTCATCCCCTTAAAAATCATTGGTAATTCCACGTTCTCCAACGCAGTTAAAGTTGGAATTAAGTTGTACTGCTGGAAGATAAAACCGATTGCGTCTCTTCTCAACTCCGTAAGCTGTTTGTCATTCAGCTTTGAGGTCTCAACACCGTTTATTATTACCTCACCGCTTGTCGGTTTATCCAAGCAACCGATCATGTTAAGTAGTGTTGACTTTCCACTTCCTGAAGGACCCATTATCGCAACGAACTCTCCCTTCTTGATTTCCATCGTAATTCCGTTTAAAGCATAAACTTCATAGAATTCTGTTTTGTATATCTTCTTCACATCTATTAGTTGAATCATGTCCTTCTTTTTCTGTAATTGTAAATTGCCACTGCTACAAACACCACAACAACGATTACAGCCACAACAAGAATTGCCGGGGTCGTTTCTGCTTTTATCACAACATTCTGCTTAACTTTAACCTCCTTTGTAATCTCGAATGTTTCTCCAATCTTGTTTGTCCAAGTAATCTTAACTAGAGCTTTACTGCCATTACCTGAAATTGGTATGTTAAAGCTCTGAAAGTCTGATGGATCGATGTTGCCGACAAAGTAGTCGTTGGTGTTGCCATCAAGAAATGCTACAGCATACACGTTCAAAACCTCGCTTCTACCATTGTTGCTCACATCGCCTGAAATCGTAATACCGTTTTGCGTTTTAACTTCAACGTTGCTTATTGAAACAGACGATTGATTTAACACTTCAATGCTTCTTTTGTCAGTAAAAGTGTAAACGTTGTTCATCTCATCTCTGTAGGTTATGTTGAAGCTAAGATCATCAAAACCACTCGCAGTTGGAGAGTAGTAAAAAACTACGGTCTTTGCTTCTGAAGGTTCAAGCTTGGAAATCTCTTTTGTGCAATCTGAGAATTTACCTTTGGCTGAGTTGGTTGAGATTGAGATTTGATATACTGTATCATTCCGCAAATTGGATACCTCCACGCTTATTGGAATCACATCATAGAGGTACGTTGTTGCGTAGGGTATCGTTATGTTGGTGAATAGACTCTTTGACTCCACAAATTTTGGTTGGATTTCTTGAATGAAGGAATGGTAGTTTTTTCCATTGTAGAATGATATTCTGAATTTGTAATCCTCCTTTTTGCCGTAAAACTTGATTGTACCTTTTGCTGAATACTCAACTTCATCGAAAAATAAATACTTCTGATCAGCTTCAAAAAGTGGCTCGATGGTAACGTGAGTGATCTCTAATGGAGTTGTTATTTCTATTTCTGCTGAATTAACCTCATTCAGCTTTATTGGTGAGGTTATTGTTAACTTTGGTAGTCTGTCTTCAACAACGACGTTTATTCTTTGGGTTGTAGATCCATTTTCGGCGTAGATTTCAACTTCAATTGAATATAAACCAGATTTTTTAGCCTCAATGTAGAAATAGAGGTCATAACTTGATTGTTTGGCTATATATCCAACATTTACAAAGTTGGGTTTGACAGACAGACCAGATGGTACATCAAACTGAACGGATGAAACCTTAACGCTCTGAAGGTTGGGATTATAAATCGTAAGCTTACAATCCGCAATATCACCAACAAGCAATGTTTGTGGATTTATTTCAACATTTGTGACTGCTACTTGTGCATTTGCCGTCGTTAAGTTTAAAGTCAGCAACACCACTATCAGTAGTGGTAAACGTAGCTTCAAGTTTTTGCTGTCCATATCATCACCTTCAATCTTCCCATTTACGCTTTATTTAAATTTGATTGTTTGTTGTTGTTTGAATATTTTCAGATGATCAAATCTCAATAGCAATTAACAAAAATTTTAAATAATGGAAGATTTAGCATTATCAAATGTCATATCTAATGTCATCAACATGGCGTGTTACCAACGACTTTTATTTTTTCCAGTTTAGCTTTAGCTATCAGTAATCAATTTTGACTGTTGGGGGTGGTTGTTTTGTCAAAATCCGTGTCCTCTAATATATATGTCCAAAAAAATAAAAGGTGGATTATATGTTGGGAAAGAAGAGGAGATTGAAAAGGATAATGAGGAAAGGAAAAACATTGATAGTGCCAATGGACCATGGAATAACAAAACCACCAGAAGGGTTGGAGAACGTTGATAGAATTCTGAAATCCATTGATGGTGTTGCTGATGCGGTTGTTTTGCATAAAGGTGTGGCAAAGCACTCTTGCTATTTGCCAGAAGCAGAGTTGGGGTTAATCGTACACTTGAGCGCATCAACGTCTTTATCTAAAGACCCCAACGATAAGAGGATTATCACAACAGTTGAGAATGCAATAAGCTTGGGAGCTGACGCTGTAAGCGTCCACGTAAATGTTGGGAGTGAGAGTGAGGCAAATCAAATCGTGGAAGTGGGAAGGATTGCAGAGACATGCGATAGCTATGGAATACCTTTACTTGCGATGATGTATGCAAGGGGTGAAAAAGTAAAAGAAAACGTGGAATCAATAAAGCATGCCGTTAGAGTTGGTTTTGAGCTGGGAGCAGACATAGTGAAGACCAGCTACACTGGAAGCATAGAGAGCTTCATGAAGGTTGTGAAAGTTGCCCAAATACCCGTTGTCATGGCTGGGGGTAGTAAGATCGATGATGTCAAACTTTTGGAAGACGTCAAAGATGCGATGCTTGCTGGTGCTGCAGGAGTTGCAATAGGCAGGAACGTATTTCAACACAAAAATCCAAGGTTGATTGTTAAGGCTTTGAGAATGATAATCCATGAAGATGCAGAAGTGTATGAGGCGAGGGAAGTACTTAAGGAGGTTTTGAATGAAGGAGATATGGTTGTTAAGCCTTGATGAAAATTGGGATGATGCAAAAGAGAAAATCAAGGATGCTATTGAAATAGGATTTGATGGTGTTGTTGTTAGGAGTGAGTACATTGATAAAGCCAAGAATCTTGGAAGAATTGAAGTTAAAAGCAAAGATTTTGTATTTGAGATAAGATCCGCTGAAGATTTGCAAAGCATTGATTTAAGCCTTGATTACATCTTTCTGAAGTTTTTGGACTGGAAGATAATACCTTTGGAGAACCTAATTGCGATGAAAAAGAACTGCAAACTTATAGCATTTGTTAATGATGTTGAAGAAGCTAAACTCGTTTTAAAGACACTTGAGAAGGGTGCTGATGGTGTGCTGGTTGGAGGAGATAGGGCTGAGCTTTTAGAATACTTTAGCGTTGTTAAAGGCGTCGATAAAGCAGTTGAGTTGAAGAAAGCTAAAATAGTTGAAATTAAGCCGTTAGGTGTTGGTGAAAGGGTTTGCATCGATACAACGTCCTTGATGGGTGTTGGAGAAGGTATGCTCGTTGGCAATAAAGCAGCGTTCATGTTTTTAGTGGCAAGTGAGAGTGAGGAAAGTGAATACGTCTCATCACGCCCCTTTAGAGTTAATGCTGGCAGTGTTAATGCTTACGTAAAGGTTGGAGACAAAACGAAGTATTTAGCTGAACTAAAGGCTGGGGATGAGGTGGATGTTGTTAGATACGATGGCAGTGTGAAAAAGAGTTACGTTGGAAGGGTAAAGATAGAAAGAAGACCGCTGATTTTAATCAAAGCGAAAGTTGATGGTGAGGATGGGACGATAATACTGCAGAATGCTGAAACAATCAAACTTGTTAATCCAGATGGAAAGCATTTGTCTGTTGCAAAGCTCAAAGAGGGGGATGAAGTGTTGGTATGGGTGGGAAAAAAGGCGAGACACTTTGGAATGGAAGTTGATGAGTTTATAATTGAGAAATAGGTATAAAGAAATGAAAATAGTTGTATCTGTCTCAAGTTTCGATGAGGCTTTAAAAGCGTTGAACGTTGCAGACGTAATCGAATTTAGGTTTGATTTGTTTGAAGGGTTTAATGATTTGTTTAATAATCTTGATAATCTCGATAGTTTCGAATTTGAAGGAATAAACAAGATAAACAAGCCAAAAATCGTTACAATAAGGCGTGAAGTGGATGGTGGAAAGTATAAGGGCGATGAAACGTTAAGAATTGAAATGCTAAAAAAACTTTCAAGCCATGCAGATTATATAGACTTAGAAAGCGATTTGGATGATGATGCTTTTAAGGTCAAATGTAAGATTATAGAATCCTACCACAATTTCAAGGAAACACCCAGCTACGAAGAATTAAAAAACATGGTGGAATCAAAGCGTGGAGACATATTCAAGATAGCAACTGTCGGCAATAAAAGAGATTTGGAGAAATTGGTAAAAATCCTCTGCAACTACGAAGACGTTGTAGCTTTTTTGATGGGCAAGGATTTTGCTTTTTCAAGGATTCTTGCCACATTCTTAGGCTCCCCTCTAATCTACTGCCATTACGGAAGGGCTGTTGCTGAGGGGCAAATAAATGCCGTTGATGCACGAAAAATACTTGAAATTTTGGGGGTAAAAGAATGAAAATACTGATTTACGGCGTTGGTGGAATGGGCGGATTCTTCAAGGATTTCTTCTATTCAAGGGGCTATTACGTTAAAGGTTACGATGTTGTTGAGAAAAAAAGAGACGTTGATTTTGATGAAATTAAGAATTTTGACGTTGTATTTCTATGCGTTCCGATGGACGAGATGGAGAATGCTGTAGAAAGTTTAACAAAGTTAAAGGATGGTTCATTCAACCCACTACTAATAGACATTTCATCGATTAAAGACCCGTTTTTGGGTTTGTTAGACAACTCAGGTTTCGATTATCTGAGCATACACCCTATGTTTGGGCCAGATAGCGAGATTGGATTGTCAAACATAATCGTTGTTGTTGAGTCTGGTCGGAGCGAAGAGAAGGTAATTCTTAACGAATTTAAAAAGGCTGGAGCAATCTTGAGCAAGATTGATAGGGACAAGCATGACAAAAAGATGGCTGAAATTCAAGGAATTGCACACTTCATGCTCACAAGCATTGCCAACTTTTTAGATGTAAAAAAGCAGGACTTGATGTATGCATCGCCAATCTTCAGTGTTTTGTTCAAGTTGGCCTCAAGGATACTGAATCAGGACCGGAGAATGTACTACTACATTCAAAAGAATGCTGAAAAGCTTAGAGAGCAATTCTTAGATGAGAGTATAAAACTTCATGAGCTGTTAAAGGACAAAAAGAGATTTGAAGAGTTTTTTAAGGAGAAATCAAAAGCCTATTCAGACTTTAAAGGTAGTACTTTAATATTAGATGCATTCAAAGCGACTGAAGATGTTGACGACATAGATTTGCTCAGGGGATACATAAGGGCAGTCGATTCCCTAATTCTGCGGTTACTGGAAAGAAGGGTTGAAGCTGGCAAGAGAATTGCAAAGTATAAACAACAGTTAAATGAGCCGATTGAACTTCAGGACATTGAGGAGGTCAAGCTTAAAGATTTAACCTTGAAAACCCAGCTAAACCCATTAAGAATTCAGGAGATTTTTAGCCTGATAATGGAACTAACAAAAGAAGAGGAGTACAAAACCTTGGGAATAAAAAAGAGGTTGGCTGTATTGCCAAAGGGCAGTTTTAGTGAGGAGGCTGCATTGAAGCTCGTAAACTCCAGATTGCCGTTGAAGTACTGCTCAACAACAAGCGAGATATTTAAGGCTGTTGAGAGTGGTGAAGCTGAGTATGGACTAATACCGATTGAAAATTCGATAAATGGGACTGTGTTGCCCGTTTTAGATGATTTGCTAAGCCACAAAGTTGAGGTTTTTGGTGAGACAACTCTAGAAATCAATCACTGCTTGGTTGCAAAGAGGAAGCTGGATTTTAAAAGCATCAAAGTTATTTACTCTCATCCTCAAGCTATAGCTCAATGCATGGGATTCATAAACAACTATCTACCACATGTTGAGCTTAGATACACCTACTCCACTTCAGATGCCATTCAATTGCTAGACGATTTGTCAGCAGCCATCGTTTCGGAGAATGCTGCAAGAATTAACAGGCTTTACATTCTAAAGAAGAACATAGAAGATTTAAAGGGCAGAAACATCACGAGGTTTTATCTGATAAGGAAGAAGGGTGATGACAAAAAGAAAGGCAATGTTACTTGCTTGTTTTTTGGTGTAGAAGACAAACCAGGGGCACTAAAGGATGTTTTAGAGGTTTTCTACAAAAAAGGAATGAATTTGAGAAAGCTGGAATCAAGACCGTCGGGAAAGCTTGGAGACTACATATTCTTTGCTGAAGTTGAAAAGGCGTTGAGTGATGAAGATTTGGTAGAATTGAAGAGTGTAACTACTTTTTATCAGATTGTCGGAGTTTTTGATGAGGTTAGAAGTTTAGACGTTTACGGTTAATACGCTATTCACTCTCCATTCTCGGAATTTTCAAACTCCTCTAATTCGTGAGGTGCAACTTTCCTCAAGATTTCCATACTCGCAACCCAAATTGCGGTTCTCATAAATATAATTTGACATTTAATCAAATAAATATGTTTTGGTTTTTGATGCTGTAAAAACCATCCTCCTCTAATTAACCCTCAACTTTCAAAGCCATTGCTACAAGCAATCAACACAGAGAAAAATTAAAAGACCAATGGATCAAGATTCATAAAGTCTCCACCGGAGGAGAAGTGATGAGAATTGCTTTGTTGGGCGGAACTGGAAATTTGGGAATGGGATTGGCTGTTAGATTTGCACAGATTGGATATGAAGTTATTGTTGGCTCGAGAAAGTTTGAAAAAGCCCAGGAAAGGGCTGTTAAGTACAACGAAGTGCTTAAGAAATTGGGAGGCAATTCAAGGGTAATAGGATTGCAAAATGAGGATGCAGCAAAAAAAGCAGACGTCTCAGTTTTTACAATTCCATGGAGACACGCATTTTCTACGGCTGAACGGCTTAAGGATCTATTGACTGACAAGATAGTCGTGTCTCCACTTGTTCCGATGGAACGAATGGGTGACTTTTTTATATATGCTCCACCACCTGAGGGTTCTGCTGCCGAAAAGTTAGCTGAAATACTGAAAAAAAGCAGAATTGTATCAGCATTTCACAACATACCCGCTGCTAGGTTTGCTAAGTTTGATGAAAAATTTGAATTGGATGTTGCGGTGTGTGGTGATGATGAAGAGGCTAAAAAAGTGGTAATTGGATTAATAAACCAAATTGAAGGTTTAAGGGCTTTGGATGCTGGTTCGCTGGCAGTATCAAGGATGGTTGAAAGTATAACACCTTTGCTGATAAATTTGGCAATCAAAAGTGGCTCAAAGGACTTGGGGGTGAGATTTGTCTAATCTTTTTTATCAATTTCTTATTGATCTTTTAATCTCTCCTCAACAGACTTTGCATGCATTCTTAAACCCTCAGCCCTCGCCAATCGTATTATTACATCTCCTATCCTCTTTAAACCATCTTTTGTCAATATCTGATAAGTTGTATGTTTTAGAAACGACTCAACGCTCAATCCAGAGAACACCTTTGCAAAACCTGCAGTTGGCAAAATGTGGTTCGTTCCCGAAGCGTAATCTCCAGCAGCAACAGGCGAGTAATTTCCCAAAAACACGCTACCTGCATGTCTGATTTTGTTTAGGTAGTCCTCACAATCCTCAAAAATGAGAGAGAGGTGTTCTGGAGCAAATTTATTTGCAATTTCAATGGCTTTGTCTATATCCACAACTGCAATTTTCACTCTGTCAGAGCATTTCAGTTCAACAGCCATTTCTTCAACCTTCTCTGCAAAACTTTTTGATGGTGTTAAAACTACTGCTAAAGCCATTGGATCATGTTCAAGCTGTGCGGCGCAATCCAATGCTACGAAGTGTGGATTGGCTGTGTCATCTGCAATGACTAAGATTTCGGATGGTCCAGCAGGCATGTCAATTGGAACATCCTTTTGAACAACAAGTTTTGCTGCTGTAACGTAGATATTTCCTGGACCTACAATCTTATCAACCTTAGGTATGCTTTCTGTCCCGTAAGCCATGGCGGCAATAGCCTGAGCACCGCCAACAGTGTAAATTTCATCAATTCCAGCGATATCGCAAGCCACAAGTGTTAACGGATTTACCCCTCCATTCTCACTCGGAGGTGTGCAAGCGACAATCTTTCTTACTCCGGCTATGTTTGCAGGAATGCCTGCCATTAGGGCTGTTGATGGATAACTTGCTTTACCTCCTGGCACGTAAACTCCAACTGAATCTAGGGGAACGTACATCTTTCCCAGAACAATCTCATCGAAGTCCACCCTTATGTCCCTATCTACACTCGCTATCATGTGAAATTTCTCGATATTCTCCTTAGCCACTTCTAAGGCGTCAATTAGTTCATCATCCACCCTATCATAAGCATCATCGATCTCAGAATCATCAATCTTTAACTTTTTTAATTCAATCCCGTCAAATTTTTTTGTAAACTCAATCACTGCCTCATCTCCTCTTTTTTTGACCTCTTCAATGATTTCCTCAACTTTTGCTATGTACTCATCGAAATCCAGCTTTGTTCTTTTCAACTCATCAACATCAACAATCATGCTGTTGAAACATAAACAGGTTATTAAAATCTTCAGATGTTTTTGTTACAAAATTCAGACAGAGAAATTACCTTCCCAGTACAGCATCTACAATATCTACAAGTTTCTTTTTCAGAGATGTGGTGGGCAAGCAGTCTTTACAAACGGGTATAGAATCTTCAAATTCTTTATAAATTGTTTTTCTTTTAACAACCATGTATCTAGCACAATCCGAACAGAGATTTTTCTTGCAAACACTACATTGCCTCAAGTCCTCACTTTCCCTTCCACAACTATCGCAAATCACAACAGACATTTGTTTTTAATTGTTAATTAACCTGCCGATTGAAGTGAAAATAAAGGTATTATTAAGCAGATAACTTTCCAATAAATAGTTAATTTTATAAACAGTATGATAGAATCGTGGCTATGAAAATCCAGAAATTTTTGGATTTGTATCCCAAACAGAATACAAAAAACGTTTATAGAAGCGGGATCTTAGATTTCTTTGACTGTACCTATGGCAAAATTAGGAAAGGAAAGCGTGTAACAAAAGAAGAGATGGAAGAATATGAGAGATTGGCTGAAAGGTATTTTGAAGAGGATAGAGATTATTTTGAAGATCTGTTAAAGTTTGTTGGTTACATGAATGGACAAGCACCGGTTGGAGCTAGGGCAAAGATTAGTGGTGTGAAGGAGTTTTTGAGTTATCATGGTGTTGAGCTTACACAAAGACAGCTTAAGATGTTGTCAACCAAGATGCCAAAAGGGAAGACGGCACGGACAGCGGAGAAAGATGTGGATGTAGATGTGCTGAGAAAGATTTTAGCTCATGGTGATTTGAAGTTTAGAGCTTTGGTTTTAACTTTGGCTAGCTCAGGTATGAGGATTGGTGAAGCTTTACAGATTAGATTATCAGATGTTGATCTATCAAAAACACCAGCGGAGATTGTTGTGAGAGGAGAATACACCAAAAGTGGAGACACAAGGGTAGTATTCATATCAAGGGAAGCTAAGGAAGCTCTAAAAGAGTGGTTGAAAGTTAGGGATCAATATTTAGAATCTGCTAGGAATAGAAATAAAGCATTGGTTGAGAAGGCTGAAGCTAAAGAGAAAATGCTTGATGATGATAGGTTATTCCCATTCTCAGATAGGAACGTCAGGGAAATGTGGGAGAGGGCTTTGAAGAAAGCGGGGTTGTGGAATAAGGACAATTCAACTGGGAGAAGTCAGGTAAGAATTCACGCCTTGCGAAAGTTCTTTAGAAGTCAATTGGCTTTAGCTGTGCCTGTTGATATTGTTGAAGCTCTGATGGGACATGAAGGTTATTTAACTGAAGCTTACAGGAGATACACGAAAAAGCAGATGGCTGAATACTACTTGAAAGGTGAGCATTTGATAACAACCTCACAAAACCAGCCAATTGAAGAAATTAAGAAAGAGGTTAAGGCTGAGTTTGCTGAAATTGTTGAACAGTTAGTTTTGGAGAATAAAAAGTTAAAGGATAGGCTTAATCGAATCGAGAAAGCATTCACAGCTTTTGCCAAGATAGCAATGGAAGATCCAGATAGTTTGCCGATGCTGAAGATGTTTCTTGAACCTAAGAAAGAATAAGGAGTTGATAATTTGCCAATAAAAATCAAACCTGAAATCTTAGCAAAAATCAGAGATAAGCATGCCGTTGATATCGAGGAAGTTTATGAGGTTTTTGAGGGTAGGTTCATTTTCACTAGGGTGAAAAAGAATCGCTACAGAGTCATAGGAAAAACAATTACAGGTAGATACCTGACAATCTTTTTAGACAAGGTTGGGGTAGATTTGGAAGTTGTTACTGCAAGAGATTCGACGGATTCTGAGAAAAGGTTTTATAAGAAAGAGACAAGGTGATATTAATGGTTAAAAAAGTTGGAAGACTGAAGAATGTTGAAGATTTGTTGAAGGTTGAACTTGAAGAAGGAGAAAGCGTAGTAGTTGATGGTATTGAGAATGTTAAGATTGTTATAGAGAGGGGAAAGAAGAAAGAGGTAGTTTCTAAGCCTTGATTTGCTATTTTTCAAGTAATTTTTAGAAAAAACAAAGAAAATAATTTATAAAAGACTTATATGACGAAATGATTTTTAAGTGTATATCAAACCATCATATGTCGCCAACCAAATAAGGAAGATGAAAATTCCAAGTAATTATTTGCAGCACTCGTTTCTTATCTCATCCTGGAGTTTGTTTATCTCCTCCCTAGTTTTGTGAAAGATTGCCCTCAACTCGTCTGCGTCTTTTTCTTTTATCGCACTCATAATTTTTTTAAAATCTTCGTATATGCTTTTATACCCCTCCTCAAGCTTGAAATTTCGTGCACCCTTGAATAACCAATCTATAATGTATTCTGCAATCCCAAAAGCTCTCTCTTGGTCTTCTTTGAAGAAAGAGAAGGCAATTAAAAGATTTGTCATTAAGGCTAAGGTGTGACCGAATGGTTTGGACACATTACAGTTCTTTGCAAAATCCTCCGCTAAATACAAAGCGTCTTGCCATAATATTGCGGCAATGAGTGCGTTTTCAATGTATTTTTTATCTACGAGAATATAATGAACTCCTTGTTTTCCTGGAACGATTGTTCTTTCAATCTCACCCTTATCTTCCAGTTTTTTAAGATGGCTTGATAACGTTGGTCTTGTTATTTTCACATCCAGTTTTTCATT
>QMZC01000011.1 GCA_003662995.1 Archaeoglobales archaeon | reverse complement strand
CATTTAAGGAATTTCTTGTAAAGAAGGGAGTAAAACATCTTGGTAAGGATAAGTCATCCTCAAACGAATGGGAGGTTGATTAAATTAGTTCAGGATACCACTATCAACCTTAGCGAAAAACAATCGAAGATTAAATCCGCATCCTTAGATTCTATCCATTTTAATCCCAATTTTTCAATTTCCTCTTTAGTAAACATTTCATCGTAAACGTAAACATTAAGACCTTTTTCAGCTAAAAATTTAGCTAATGCCAAGTTTCTGCTGTGGTACAATTCTTTAACACCTCTCCTAAATGTTATACCCTTAATGCATATTTTAATCTCGTTTAAAGGTTTATTATACTCCAAACATTTTTTAACTATCTTCTCAGCCCAATACTCAACCATCCCATCGTTTAACTCTCTTGCAATTCTCAACAATCTTGTATAATCAAACTTCCCCCTCTTTTCCATCTCGTTAATCAAAAACCAAGGATAAACAGGAATGCAATGCCCCCCGACTCCGGTAGATGGCAAATGGATGTGGCAGTATTCGTGATTTGCATAACCTCTTGCTTTATAAAAATCAACTCCAATCTCATTCGCTATTTTGTGGAGTTCATTGGCTAATGCCACGTTTACGTCTCTGTAACACCCCTCTATTACTTTTATAAACTCCGCAGTTCTTGCATTGCTTACAAGACTCAGCTCTCCTATAAAATTTTTGTAGATTTCATAAGCTCTTTGCCCACCCTCTTTGTCTACACCACCAATAACCTTTGGAAACTCTTTAAGCCTTGAAATACTATACCCAGTCATAATCCTCTCTGGCGAATATGCAAGGTAAAAGTCTCCATTTAGATTACTCTTCTCTTCAATCCAGTTTTTGATTAAGGTTTCTGTTGTTAGCGGTGGTAAGGTAGTCTCAACAACAACCAAATCTCCTTTTTTGATAATCTTGCCCAAACTTCTACAAGCAGATTCAAGGATACTAAAGTCTGGAATGTGGTTTTCATCGATGTACAGTGGGACGATTACTATAAATACGGAGCAATCTTTAGCTTTGTTATAATCCCAAGTAGCTTTTAGTTTTTTACCACCATGTTTGCTTATTAGTTCATCCAGCCCCAATTCTTCGGGAATTGGATTTATTCCTTTGTTTATCATTTCACATTTGTTTTTATCAACATCCACACCAACAACATCAAATCCGCTGTCTGCAATAACCGATGCTAATGGCAAGCCCGCTTTGCCTAAGCCTATGACGCAGATTTTCATAGTTTCACTTCTACTTCTTTACCACAATTTTTGCAGTAATACCCATCACGTTTTTCAATTTTTCTGCCACAGTAACAAACAAAACCCATAAGTTTGGCGGGATTTCCATAAACGAGTCCGTGTGGCGGGACGTCTTTGGTAACAACGCTTCCAGCCCCAACCATTGCATATTCGCCTATAACTATCCCGCATATCAACGTTGAATTTGCACCTATACTCGCTCCCCTTTTAACCAAAGTAGGAACTATTATTTCCTCTCCCCAAACAAAGGAGCGGGGATACAAATCGTTTGTGAATGTTACTGACGGACCAATAAAAACATCATCCTCAATTACAACACCATTATAAATTGTAGCAAAATTTTGGACCTTAACGTTGTTTCCTATTATAACATCTTTATCTATGTAAACACTCTTTCCAATATTGCAGTTTTTTCCTATATTTGCACCGTTTCTCACATGAACAAAATGCCAAATTCTTGTATTTTCTCCGATTTCATTACTATCAATAACGGCAGTTGGGTGTTTGTAATAGTTCATGATACCACATCATTAACAGTTTTGACGATGAATTTCAATTCGTCTTTGGTTAATCCCGGATGCACAGGGATACTCAACACCTTTTTTGAAACTTCTTCTGCTACTGGACATGACGCTTGGCACTTCAACTCTACGTAAAGTTGCTGTTTGTATATTGGCTTTGGATAGTGGATTGCGCATCCAACACCTTCGTCTGTTAAATATTGCATAAATTCATCCCTATACATCGGAAATTCCTCTTCAACTCTGATCACATACTGATGATAAACGTGTTTTACGCTTCTTTTTTCAAAAGGCTTAACAAGCCCATCAACCTTGATGTTACTGGATAAATACTTAGCATTCTCCCTTCTTTTTTTGTTTAATTCATCCAGCTTTTTCAGTTGTTCCATTCCAATCGCTGCCTGAATGTTGGTCATTCTGTAGTTGTATCCAAGCATAGTATGATTGTATTTGCCAGTATCACCATGATTCCTCAACAACCTAATCTTCTCAGCAAAGTTTGCATCATCTGTTGTAATCATGCCCCCCTCTCCAGTAGTCATGTTCTTTGTTGGATAAAAGGAAAAGCAACCAATTCCAAAGCCACCAACCTTTTTGCTTTCGCACTCTGCGCCATGTGCTTGGGCAGCATCCTCGATCAATACCAATTTATGGTCTTCGCAAATATCCATCAAAGGCTTAACATCGAATGGGTGTCCATATAAATGTACACCCATAATAGCTTTTGTTTTTGGAGTTATCCTATCTACGATTTCATCTGGGTTTATGTTGTAAGTTTTTCCATCTATATCAATAAAAATCGGCTTTGCTCCTTGGTAAAGTATTGAATTGGAAGTAGCAATAAATGTAAAGGAGGTGGTGATAACTTCATCTCCTTCTTTAATCTTTAAAGCCTTTAACGCTAAATCCAATGCAACTGTTCCATTACAAACGGCAATTGCATGGTCTACTCCCACATACTTCGCAAAACTTCTTTCGAATTCTTCAACCACTTTTCCCTGAGCAAGCATACCACTTTTTAGGACTTCTATAATGCCTTTGATCTCCCCATCCTCCACCGTAGGCTTAGCTATAGGAATGTTCATTTTAATGACTCCTTACTTCCGCTTGTTTTATTAATCCAAGCTTCTCGTCTTACTAACATGCTTCTACATCTCTCAATTTGAATGGTCTACCCATTGTATAGCTGTTTATCGCTGCTATAGCTACACAAAGATTGAGTTTTCCATCATCTCCAGATGGTCTGGGCTTTTTGTTCTCAATGATGCTACTAACAAATTGCTCAATTTCATTTCTGAGCGGTTCTTTTTTCCTAACCTCAATTAGTTCAACTTTTTCACCCTTCATAACCTCAAGTGATTGTTCGATGTAATTCACTTCGGCTACTCCTCCACTTCCAACTACCGTAAGTGTTCTGAGTTTTTTTGGCGTCAACCAATTCGTCTCTATCATTCCAGACCTATTTTTCTCAAACTTGAGTAAGATTGAAGCGTAATCTTCTTTTGTATGAAAATGATTACCAGCTATGGCGTAAACTTCCTCGATCTTATTGCCGTAAACGTAAGACATGACATCAATATCATGCACAGCTAGGTCGATTATTATTCCAACATCCCTTATTCTTGGATGATACGGTCCAACTCTCTTTGCTGAAATTGTTATTATTTCACCTAATTCCTCGTTATTGACTAATTCTTTGAGCTTTAAAACAGCTGGATTAAATCTCTCGATATGGCCTACCATCAGTTTGACACCATTCTCACTTGCGGCTTTTATCATTTTATCAGCATAGAATAGAGAATTGGAAATGGGCTTCTCTACTAGCATGTGTACTCCGTATTCCGCTGCTGCAATCGCTACATCAGCGTGCATCGTTGTAGGTGTTGCAATGGTGACGGCATCAATTTTTTCGAGCAGTTCAAGGTGGTCCATGAAATAATCGGTGTTGTATCTTGACGCAACTTCTTTTGCTACTTTTTCATTAACGTCGGAAACGCCAATTAGTTTAACATTTTTAATTTCACTGTTGATTCTGGCATGATTTTCTCCCATAGTTCCTACTCCTATTACACCAATTTTAATCATAGAGCCACCTTACATTTATATCTCAAAATTAGAAAAACTAAAATGTTAACTTTCAGTGAAATTATAAAATCTGTATTCGCATTCTTCATGAGTTCGTAATCCATAATTACATATTTTTTTGCATGATTTTAATTTTTCGGAAGAAAAAAAATTATAACTACAATAATCATAGAGAAGTGGGAAGAACTAAATTATCCAAATTGCAATTAGTTAGTATCATCTTCACATACAGTGGCATTTTAACCCACAATTCTCCAACCTAAATAATTCTTACAGGTGACTAAACTACCTCTCACCTTTGGCAATTCTATAACCCTTTCGCATCAGAAAAACTCCTATCACAAGCGAAAATAAGATCACAATTAAATCCTCTGGGGGTGGCAATGCGAGTAAACCGAAAAGGGAGCCAATAACGAACAACAATACTCCCGCATGGAAAATAACTAAGCCTTTAATTATTGGAATGCGATCTTCCATAATCGATGTTAGCATCACACAAAATAAATTTTGGCAAACCTTACAATTACAAAAATCAAAAAGGATTTTTGGAGAGGCCATTAAATTGCAGTATGATAATCGATACACACGCTCAAATTTGGGTTAGGGAAGTTGTTGAAAAATTGCCACGAGAGATGGTTCGAGAATACGAGAGAGTTTTTGGAAAAAAGTTTGATTATGGATTGGATGAAATGCTGCAGGACATGGATGAATGTAATGTGGACAAAGCAGTAGTTGTTGCCGTTGATGCCCAAACAACATTTAACTACTACATACCAAACGAGATCGTTGCTGATGTTGTTGAGAAGAGTGATGGAAGGTTAATAGGTTTTGCAGGCATCGATCCACACAAGGGCGTTATCGCTTTGAAAGAAATAGAAAAGGCTGTTGACATGGGGTTTAAAGGACTTAAGTTCATGCCCCACTTGCACATGTTAAATCCGAACGATGAGAAGATGTACCCCATTTACGAAAAGGCTTTGGAACACGATTTAATTTTGCTCTTTCATTCAGGCACCCAATTCCACAAAGGAACGAAAATAAAATACTGCAAGCCTATCTATTTTGACGATGTTGCAGTGGATTTCCCCGAGTTAAAGATAATAATTGCCCATTTCGGCTATCCTTGGTATGAGGAGGCTTTGGCTGTTGTAAGGAGAAACGAAAACGTTTACTTCAACATTGCTGGCTGGAGTCCCAAATACATACCAGAAGTCGTAATTAAGCAGATGAACAGCCTTCTGCAAGACAAGGTTCTATTCGGCACAGACTATCCATTGATGAACTACAGAAGAATTATTGAGGAATTAAAAGCTCTAAACCTAAAAGAGGAGACGTATGAAAAACTGTTTTACAAGAATGCTGGGGAAATTGGAATAGTATAACAAAAGTGTAGAGATGTGTAGAGAGAAAAAAATAAAAAATAAATTATTCAGCTTTTGGTGGCTTCAATAGGAACGAAATTATAACTGCTATTAGACACATTGTACCCGATGCTGCATAAGCTGCCTCGTAGCTTCCAGTAGCATCTCTAATGAAACCTGCAAGCTGAGGACCTATTAATCCTGCAGCACCCCATGCTGTAAAGTGGACGGCGTAGTTAAATCCAAGATTTTTCGCTCCAAAGAAGTCTGCGTTATAAGTTGGCATTAACGCCAGAACACCTCCGTAAGCAAGACCAACCAAGATGACCGACAGGAATATTCCTGCAACACCCATTGCTGCAACGATTCCAAGGAATATATACATCATTATGGTCATCAATCCCGCGTCAATGATCAGAGCTGTCCTTCTTCCTATTTTATCAGACAATGCTCCGAATCCGGGCCTTCCAAATCCGTTGAACAGTGATAGCATACCAACAGCTATAACTCCTGCAGTTGTCCCCATCATCGGCAAGTCTGCACCGTACTCCTTAGCAACAACTTTGATGTGCCCGATTGTTAACAATCCGGCAGCAGCCATAAACCAATACCACAGCCATAGCATCCAGAATTGCTTTGTTTTTATCATCTCTCTCCACTCATAATCCTTGTGGGCAACGTGAATCTTTGCATCGGTAGTTGGAGCTGGTGGCTCCCAACCTTCCGGCTTCCAGTCATCTGGTGGGAATCTAAGGACTGCGCCAGCACCACAAACGACGATGAGGAACAGTATACCCATGTATAAGAAAGCGTTAGACCATCCTGCTGTGAATATTAGGCTAACTGCTACTGGAGCCAAGAACAATGCACCCATACCGAAACCCATGACTGCTAAACCAACAGCCAAACCAGACTTGTCAGGGAACCAACGTCTGGCAATTGGAACTGGCACGTTGTAAGCAAATCCAATTCCAATGCCACCAATAATTCCGTATGCAAAGTAGAGCCAGTACAGCGAATTCATGTTGAATCCTGAACCTCTACCGTAAACTAAAGACTCCAATACGGGTTTGCTATCAACTAAAATCTTCGCATTTGTGAAAGTTTTACTTTCTCCAGGAGGTATTGTAACTTTTTCACCATTAACTGTAATCTCCAATGGTGTCTTGAACTTGTTCGGGATTGTAATGCTGTCGAATTCAAGCTCCCTGTTCAGGAACTTCTTGCTTGTTGGGTCAGCAAAGAAACCGTCTGATGCAAACATTCCTGCTGCACTGGTCAAAATCCATCCCAACGCAAGAAGGATGCCGCCAAGCCACACAACCTTTTTTGGTCCCCACTTACTCAGCAACATACCAGCGGGGAGCATTCCAACTGCAAAGAAGGCTACAACAAGTGTAAAAGCTCCCGATGTTAAAGCTCTAGTCCATCCAAGGATGCTCTCTAGAGGCCCTATAAACACAGACCAAGAGTAAATCACTCCCAACATCAGGTTTATCAAAAACCCACAGAGTAGGTATATCCATCTCGACGTCATACTCTACCACCTTTTTTTAACGATTAAAAATAAAAGATTGGTAGTATATATATGTTTCTATTATATATTTGAATATGTTATATTTATACTTTGCGATACTATCTACCAAAAGTTTTAAATAGTAAATAATTTTTTCCTCAAAATTTGAAATAATATATATTTTATTCGATACACATGTCGAAATCTTTAAATACTAAAAATATAATTACTAATCGTGAGAAATTTTAGGAAGGAGTTGGATGGCTGAGGAGAGAGCGTATGAGTTGAAGTCTGCGTTTGAAGCAGTTGGAATGTACAAGGAATGGTGGGCAAATCCAGCGGTTCTCGGACTGACGGGTTTTGCCTTGACAACAATGGCTACTGGTTTGCACAACGTTGGATATTGGGGGGCTGGACCAACATTAGCATTGGCAATAGCCTTTGGTGGAACTGCTCAGTTTATTGCCGGTGTCATCGATTTCAGAAAGGGTAGCATCTTTGGCGGAACTGCATTCTGTTCATACGGTGCATTCTGGTGGGCACTCTTTGTGTTGCTATTCGTATTACCTATGGGTGGAGTGAAGCCAGATGGTTCACAATTGTTTGGTTTCTTCTTGATGTGGACACTGTTTACATTCGCCTTCTGCCTTGCAGTGTTCAAGGTTGGCAAGTTCCTGACGGCACTGTTCTGGCTGTTGCTACTTGCATTCATAATGCTTGATGGAGTAACACTGGGTGTTCTCTCACCAGTGCCAACAGGATGGGAAATATTCATTACAGGGCTTTTAGCATGGTACATAGCAATGGCAGAGCTCGTTAACACGGTTTGGGGCAAGCAAGTGTTGCCACTATCTTAACTTTTTATATTTTTAATTTTTAGTTTTAATTAATTGCGAATTCTGTCAACGCTGACACCCTCATTCTTTCAAGCCTCTTTAATCTTATGCAATTTTTGAGAAATCCATCTCTCCATCTTTTCCAACAATGCTCGTAAAAATAAGTTGTCGTAAAGTTACGCTCTGTTGATTTACAATTGCACAAACAAATTCCACAAATTTTTTTAAACTTTGTAAAATTGATTTGTACCATGATAACCGAAGTTTCAAAAGATTTGTTTTTAATTGACTTACCTCAGAAAAAGGAGGGTTTTCGCAATTTTATAAGCTGTTGGGTTATTAGAGATGGAGAAAAAGGAATGGTGGTTGATGTTGGGCCAGCATCAACAATAAAAAATCTCGTTGATTATTTAAAATATTTAAAGATAAAAAAGGTTGAATACGTATTAATTACACACATCCACATAGACCATGCAGGAGGTTTGGCTGAGTTTTTGAAGTATTTTAATGCTAAAGTTGTTTTGCATGAGAAGGGTGAAAAACATATGCTAAACACGGAGAAACTTTGGGAGGGGACAAAGAAGGTTTTGGGTGACTTGGCAGAGATTTACGGGCGAATTGATCCAATTAGTGAGGATGTTATCCATAAAGACAACATCGAATTCAAGGGCTTTGAAGTTGAGATAATCAAAACTCCGGGGCATGCAGTCCATCATCAGAGCTACTTGTTTGACAACTACTTGTTTGCCGGAGAAGCCTTAGGAGTCCATCAACCCTTAAAGAAGGATTACTATCTCCGTCCCGCCACACCTCCACGATTCGTATTTGATATAGCCTACGAGTCGGTGAAGAAACTGGAGAAGTTGGGAGACAAAATCGTTTGCTTCGGACATTACGGATTTGAGCCAAAAAGCCTTGAGATAATTGATTTGTTTAAAGAGCAATTAAAATTGTGGGTTAAGGTCGTTTCTGAGAATGCAAGTCAGTATGAAAATGACAAAGAAATCATCAAAGCTTCGAAAGCTGAGTTGTTGAAAATTGATAGGTTGTTTGCCAAGTATAAAATACTTGATGATGATATTAAGAAGAGGGAGGATTACTTCATTGAGAACTCTTTGAGGGGAATTTTGGGCTGGGTTAAGTCTAGCTAAATTGTTTCCCCAAATCAAACAAATCCCAACATTACACTAAAATTTTATACCCCTTGTTGAGTTTACTGCATGAAGCTCATCACCTGCGGTTTGCCTTACGCAAACGGGAAGGCTCACATTGGACATCTAAGGACTTACATTCCAGCAGACATCTATGTTAAGTATCTCAGAATGTTGGGTGAAGACGTAATATTCGTTTGTGGAAGCGATAGCCATGGAACACCAATCGTTGTGAATGCTGAGCAAGCAAACATGACACCAAAACAGCTTGTTGATATCTATCACAAGCATTTCCAAGAAATCTTCGAAAAATTAGACATAAACTTCGATTATTACGGCAGGACTGATGAAGAATACCACCACCAAACCACTCAAGAAATGGTGAAAAAGCTGATTGAAAAGGGTTATGTTTATCCAAAGGAAATAGAGCTTGCTTACTGCCCAAAATGTGAAAGGTTTTTGCCAGACAGATACGTTGAAGGTACATGCCCTTACTGTGGTGAGATAGCGAGAGGAGATGAGTGCGATCAGGGATGTGGAAGGCATTTAGAGCCTGGAGAAATTTTAAATGCCAAATGTAAGATTTGTGGAAGTAAGGCTGTTTACAAAAAACAAAAACACTACTTCTTCAAGCTGACAGAATTCAAGGAGTTTTTGGAAGGTTATTTGGATAAGTTAAAAGGGACAGAAAATGCTTTGAATTACGCAAGGCAGTGGGTGAAGGCAGAATTAAAAGACTGGTGCATCACAAGAAACCTTGAATGGGGTGTCAAGTTTCCGAATGAAGATTTGGTTGTCTACGTCTGGGTTGATGCGCCCATCGGCTACATAAGCTTTACAAAAAAAGCTTGTGAGAAACTTAAAAAAGATTGGAAAAGCATATGGCTTAAAGATGGTGAGATCATCCACTTCATTGGCTTGGACATCGTTTACCACCACTGCATTTTCTGGCCTGCGATGCTGAAAGGGGCAGACTACAACTTGCCGAAAGCTGTTGTGGCAAGTGGAATGGTTAAGGTTGAGGGCAAAACGTTCTCAAAAAGCAGGGGTTATGTCGTTTGGGTTGAAGAAGACTATTTGAAAGCTGGATTGAACACCGATTATTTAAGGTATTACATCATCAACTACACGTCCCATCAAAAGGATTTGAACTTCTCATGGGAGATTTTTAAGGATAAGGTGAACAATGAGCTTATAGCCACGCTTGGCAACTTCATGTATCGAGTTTTGCACTTTGCATGGAAGAACTCCAAGGAAATTAAGATGGATGTTGATGAGGAAGTTATGGAAAAAATAAAGGAAGTTAAGGACAAAATCGTTGAATCCCTAAACGATTGGGAATTCAAGGTTGCAAGCGACGCTTTTATGGAATTGGCAAGCTTTGGCAACCTATATTTCCAAAATGCGAAGCCTTGGGAGTTGATAAAAAAAGACAAAGAAAAGTGTGAAAAAGTTTTATCGTCCTGTCTGCAACTTGTGAAAGCCTTGATAATCTTTGGTTATCCAATTCTGCCAAAGACGATGGTGGAGATGGGTAAAATTGTCGGTATAGATGTTAAAAATTCAAAAATTGATGATGCCTTAAAGGTTGATGAAACAATTGCTTTAAACAAACCAAAAGTTCCGTTTGAGAAGGTTGAGGATGAAAAGGTTGAGGAGCTTGAAAAGAAGATGATGAGGAGAATTAGAGGTGAGAAGATGGAAGAAGTTGTAGACATTGAGGAGTTTACCAAGCTTGATTTGAGGATTGGTAAAATAGTAAAGGCTGAAAAAATAAAGAAAAGCAAGAAACTACTGAAGCTTGAAGTAGATATAGGCAATGAAGTCAGGCAGGTTGTTGCCGGGATTGCTGAAAGCTATGAACCAGAAAGTCTTGTGGGCAAACTGGTGCCAATTCTAGTAAACCTAAAGCCAGCAAAACTAATGGGAGTGGAGAGCCAAGGAATGATTCTTGCTGTTGACGTTGATGGAAAAGCCATATTGATGCACCCTGAGAGGGATGTCCCCGTGGGCAGTAAAATAAGATAGCCTTTGGCATACTAAATAATCCAGTATCCTATTTTTTCGTATAATTAGTGAATACGTAAACGATTAATGGAAAAGCATAATTACTTATTGTGTTGTAATATTGTTGATGAAACATTCCAGAGTCCACATCACCAGCGTGATTTTTATCGAAATACTCAAGATTTTGGGAGAGTACAAAAAGCCTCTCTCTTTTAGAGAAATTTCCAATTTGTTGAACCAGAGAGATTTAAATTCTGACAGAAAAACCCTTAAAAGCTTAATTGAAGAGATGGTCAGCGAAGGGTACATTCAGGAGAAAAACAAGGGTTTTGTCATAACCGATTTGGGCGTGGATGTTTTAAAAAAGAGCACAGTCTTTGAAAGGATGGACGAGTTTACCGAGACGATACAATACAACTTACACATGGCTACATTTGATTTGTATAGGATGAAGGGAACTGTGCCGGTAAACATTGCAATGATTGACAAAGACAAGATCGAGAATGCTTTAGAAATCCTTGACAGATTAGCCCATTCAAAACTCGTGGTCTCAGATTTGATTCAAATTTATGATGAAGAAGAGATGGTCGGCGATATCATGATTCAGGAGGGGAAGATGGGAATAGTGACGCTATCCACAACGATCTACGATGTTATAGCGAGGAACATAAATGTGATCTTAGAACCTTACGCTACCGGATTGCTACATTACTCAAACTTCAGACCTGAAGGTCTTGTTGAATTAATAACCTACGAAGGAACCACAATAAGTCCAGGTTTGTTGTTTATCAAAGGTGGCTACACATCTGTCTTGGAAACTATGAAAACGGGAGATGGCTACGTTGTTTGCGACATAAGAAACGTGAGCCCGCACATAGTCAAGCTTATAGAAAGGGAGCTTTTTTTGGCTGAGGCAAGAGGAATTAGCAATGCCATTGCAACATTGTATCCAAGGCGCATTCCCTTCGATCTCTTGATTGACAGGAAAGTAAAGCTTGTTTTTCCCACGGGATTAAACTATTTCGCCCCATTACAAGAGAAAGGATTTGAGCTAAAAATGAGAATAAACGAAACTCTAATCGAATTTTCAAAGTTAAAGCCAGTAGAAGATTTCCTATAGCAAAATTAAACTAAATTTAAATTAAAAATAAAATAAAAAAATCAATCAACCTTGCCCTTAAACAAAACGTTCTCCTTCTCCAAGATCTCTATTGCCTTCTCTATGTCGTCAACCCGCAGTATTATCAACGCCTTGTCTTTGCCGAAAGTGAAGGCATAGACATATTCAATGTTTATGTTTGCACTTCCCAAAGCTTTTGCTATCGAATAAAGTCCACCGGGCTCATCCTTCACTTCTACACCGAGAACGTTTGTTAAGCTGACGGTGAATCCAGCATCCTTCAAAACTTTGTAAGCCTCATCCGTCTTATCCACAACCATCCTTATAATTCCGAAATCTCCAGCTTCGGCAATTGTGAAAGCTCTTATGTTTATCCCCTTTTCATACAACTTTTCAGTCACTGCCGCCAATCTCCCAGGCTTGTTCTCCACAAACACGGAAACTTGCTTAATTATCTTTTCCTCTTTCATAAAATCACCTTAAATCTAAATCTTCCTCCTATCGATTACCCTCTTAGCCTTACCTTCAAACCTTTGCAATGTTCCGGGATTCACAACCTCAACCTTAGCCCATACGTTCAAGACACTCTTCAACCTTTCAGCAATCCTCTTTTCCAGCTTTAGTATATCAGAGACTTTGTCGCTGAAGGCTTTTTCTGCCAGCTCAACCTGTATCGTCATCTCATCCAAACCGCTCTCAGCTCTATCGAGGATTATCATGTAATGCTCCCCAACTTCAGGAATCTGCATCAATACGTGTTCAATCTGTGATGGGAATACGTTAACACCTCTAACAATCAGCATGTCGTCTGCCCTGCCAAGTATCCTCATTATCCTTGGATGTGTTCTCCCACAATTACACTTTTCTTCCTCCATTATCGTGATGTCTCCAGTCTTCCACCTTATTAACGGCATAGCTTCCTTGGTTAGCGTTGTAACAATTAATTCACCTCTTTCCCCCTCACCAACTAGATTGCCATCCTCATCAACAATTTCAATCAAAAAGTGGTCAGCCCAGATGTGCAAGCCGTTTTTCTCAACGCATTCGGTAAACAAAGGTCCGCTCAACTCTGATGTTCCATAAACATCGAATGCCTGAATGCCAGTCTTATCCTCTATTCTTTTTCTCGTCTCCTCGCTCCAAGGCTCAGCCCCGAATATCCCCATTCTGAGCTTTGTTTCCCTCAAATCAACGCCGTTGTTTGATGCGTACTCAGCCAAATAGAGCATGTAGGATGGCGTGCATGCTAAAACTGTTGTGTGCAAATCTTTCATCAGTTCAATTTGTCTCTGTGTATTACCTGCTGATATTGGGATAACGGTAGCTCCCAACCTTTCTGCTGCATAATGAAATCCCAAACCGCCAGTAAACAAGCCATAGCCGTAAGCAATCTGCATTATGTCGTTTCTTGAAACGCCACAGGCAGTTAAACTTCTGCACATACTCTCAACCCAGATGTTTATGTCGTTGCTTGTGTAACCAACTACTGTTGGCTTTCCTGTCGTGCCGCTCGATGCATGAAATCTCACGATTTGTGATGTAGGAACTGCAAACATCCCGAATGGGTAATTATCCCTCAAATCCTGTTTCTTTGTGAAAGGTAGTTTTGATAAGTCCTCCAAACCCCTAATGTCCCAAGGATTTACACCCACTTCTTTGAACTTCCGCCTGTAAAACGGAGAATATTCGTAGGCTAAATGCACCAAAGCTCTCAATTTTCGCTCCTGCAAGGCTTTCAAATCTTTTAAAGGCATCTTTTCAACGTTCGGATCCCAATACATTGCATCACCTCAAGATTGAGTGTTTTTAATTCTTAACCTCCAAATTTTTAAATCTTCAAATTTCATCTCGTAGATCAACAACTCTCTTAGCTTTCAACACGAACCTCTCTATTGTACCCCTCTCAACCAACTCAACATTCGTTCTCAACCCCAACTCTTTATAAAGTTCTCTCTGCACTTTACTCTGAATTCGTTTGAAGTCTGACAATTCACCAGTAAACGCCTCATCCCTCATCTCTACTTTGACCGTTATCTCATCCAACGAACCGTTTCTTGTAATTAAAACTTGGAAGTGATCTCCTACCTCAGGAATCTGCATCAATACGTGTTCAATCTGTGATGGGAATACGTTTATACCCCTTACAACAATCATGTCATCTGCCCTGCCAAGTATTCTGTGAATCTTTGGATGTGTTCTCCCACAACTGCATTCATCATCCATTACAAACGTTACGTCACCTGTTTTGTACCTAATTAGTGGTAAAGCCTCCTTTGTTAGAGGTGTTAAAACCAACTCACCCTTCTCACCTTCACTAACAGCCTCTCCATTCTTGTCAACTATTTCTATAAAGTAGTGGTCAGCCCAGATGTGCAAGCCGTTTTGCTCTTCACACTCAAAAGCAACACCGGGCCCATTCATCTCACTTAAACCGTAAGAATCGAACGCCTTTATGTTAAACGCATCCTCAAGCCTTTTCCTCGTGTTGTTGCTCCAAGGTTCAGCACCAAAGCATCCTATTCTCAACCCAGTCTCATCTGGTTTTATTTTCAAGCTTTCAGCAACTTCTTTAATGTGCATCGCATAGCTTGGCGTTGCATGAATCACCGTTGTGCCAAAGTCTATCATGTACCTAATCTGCCTCTCCGTATTGCCCGTGCCAGCAGGCACAACCATCGCCCCAATTCTTTCTGCTGCATAGTGAAATCCCAAACCGCCAGTAAAGAAAGTGTAGCTGACCATGTTTTGAAATACGTCTTTACTTCTAACACCAACCATGTACATGCATCTCGCCACCATGTTGATCCAGTTCTCTAAATCTCTGGCAGTATAACCAACAACCTTTGGCTTGCCAGATGTACCGCTTGAGGTGTGAATCCTGATTATTTTTTGTTTTGGAACAGCAAACAAGCCAAAGGGATAGTTAACTTTAAAGTCCTCTTTTGTCGTAAACGGCAGCTTTGTGATGTCTTCTCTTTTTCTTATATCATCAGGATGTACTCCTCTTTCTTTAAATCTCTGCCTAAAAAATGCTACATTATCGTACGCATGCCTAACAACCCACTTAAGCCTTTTGAGTTGCAAATCCTCAAGCTCTTTCTTTGGCAACACTTCCTCCTTCTGCCAGTACTTGTCTGAATACATCGTATCACCTTGACAGCCTGAGACTAGCTGGCATTTATTTAAGATTTTTTGAAATTCGATTTGAACATTAGGCTTATCTTTTATGCAAAACAATACGTAGTATGAAGTTCGTTGTTCAGGAGCATTTCGCTAAACGTCATCACTTTGATTTTCGCTTGGAAATGGATGGGGTTGCTAAAAGCTGGGCGATTCCCAAAGGATTACCAGCAAAAAGGGGTGAAAAAAGATTGGCAATACAAGTTGATGACCACGATGTGGAGTACATGGATTTTGAGGGCGAAATCAAAGAAGGATACGGTGCTGGAAGGGTTTTCATCTATGACAAAGGTGAGTACGAGTTAATAAAAAAAGATGATAAGGAGATTAAGGTAAATTTGAAGGGAGATAAGTTTAGAGGGACGTTTGTCCTGATAAGATTTCCCAAGGCTGGGGAAGATGCGTGGCTGGTTATAAAGACCTAGTTTAAATTTTTTAGAAATCTAAACCAATATAATCAGTAATTTTTTTCAGGTCAACAAAGCTCTCAACAAGCTCTTTAACCCTGTTGATTTTAATCTCTCCCTTTATCCTCGCCTTACCAAAAAGCTCATCCAACCTTTCCATTGTTGTTAGTGTATCATCTTTAACCAATATGATAGGAATTCCCTTTTCTTTGGCTTTTTCCAATACAACCTGAGACGGCATTAGATTTCCCGTTAAAATAAGGCACTTAATGTTTATCGCTTCCAAAGCAACCAGATGCAACTCAACTCTATCCCCTCCAGTAATCAAAGCCGCGTTCCTAACATTTCTGAAGTACTTTATTGCCGATTGCGGTGACATTGCCCCGATAATAAGCTGTTCGATAATCATATCCTTTCCTTCAACGAGTAAATCACCACTGAGAGCATTTCTTATTTCGCTAACAAAAAGACCTGCCAGAATGGGGTCTCTAGGTATCAGTCCCACCAGCTCCATTCCACTCTTTTGTAGCAAAGCCCCTGCAACACCTTCCACGTACGTTCTCTTGTAGCCTGACAATTGGTTGAATACTGCCAAACCTAATCGGTCCTCAAAAAGCTCCTTGGATGCCAAGAGCCTGTCCAAAACGAAGTCATTTGAATACTTTACAACCATCAAAACCTTTGTGTCGAGAATGGTTGAAATCGTTAAATCACAAATTCCTATCGACCTTCCAACCTTATAGTCAACAGCTCCCTCAACCAAAACTATGTCTTTGTTTTCTGAAATTTTTTGATAAGCATCGACTATAGCCTTTCTAAGCTCTTCTGCATCCGCTAGCTGAACAAATTCAACGTAAGGCTTATCCAACAACACTGGACATATATCATCCATATCCTCTTTAACATTCAAAGCTTTGGCGGTGAAGTATGCATCCTCATCCACAAGATTTCCATCGACATACGTCGTATTAACACCAAAAGGCTTAAAGTAACCGATTTTGTATCCCATCTCCTTAAGTATAAGTCCCAATGCAATTATGAAGGCGCTTTTCCCCGAGTACTCCTCAATGGATGAAATTTGTAAACTTCTCATTGGTTCTTGCGTTCTCTCTAATCTTAAAAGTTTTTTGTGTTTGATTGTTGTGTGAGTTTATGGTATATCGTGGGTTTTTCTATGATTAAAGAAATGACAGAGGGTTCTTGAAAAATCTTAATTCTTTTTTATGGAATTGTTGAAGTTTACTAAGCAAAGATGATGTAAAATAACACAGATATTCCTTAAAAACGAAAGATCTTGACAAACTGATAAGACAATTCAAAATCCATATCTTGATGTCAACAACAAAACACATTAAACCTCAAAGCCCAATTCAAACATGGACATCCTTAAACCCTACGGTGAGTTGGACGTTTTGCATCTCTACAGCAAAGTTGCACCCCATTTAACGGATTTTTTGAAGAATAAGGAAATAGCGAGCAAGACTTGGGTACCGAAGGCTAAAATACCTTTTTTCCTTAACAGGGCTGGTAAACTTGGAGAGTTGTGGATTGACGATTTTAAGCATGTTGATGATGAATTTTTGAAAATTAGAGCCAAACACCACCTATCTGATGTGAAGGATAAGTTAAATGACAGGCAAATTTTAATCTGGAGGTACTTTGTCCCCCGAAAGTACTCTGAGTTTTTCTATGCAACCAATGGGGAAAGGGAAGGAAAGCCAATTGAAAGGGTGTTTATAGATATTGACAGAACAAACCTACCTGCAAAAAAATCGTTGGAAGTAACGAGGCTTTTGGTAGAGCTTATTGAAAAGCAGAAGAGTGAAGATAGGGAATTTAACGAATTGGTAAAATCAACGGCAGTATATTGGACTGGTTCGAGCTTCCACGTTTACTGCTTTTTGCACAAACATCAACCTCCTGAATTTTATGAGGAGAAAATTCAGTACCATTCAAAAGGCGTGTTGTTTGAATCTTGGACTGACATTTGGGTTAGGAAGATCAAGCATAAGGTTGAATTTAAGGTTACAGGAGGACACGAAAAAAAGGAAGACTACATAGTCATCGACCCATCCCAAACTCCGAGTGGAAAGCTTGCAAGAGTTCCCTTGGGTTGTTTGCACATTAAAAATTTCAAACCAGATGGAATGAGTGTGCCACTGAGTGAAAGCATGCTGTATGATGACAAAATTGTCGAGTGGCTTAAGGCTTTAACACCAGAGTACGTTGCAAAGCATGTTAATACTTTCTCAAAATATCTGTTTAGCTACAAAAAATAGTGTCTATGCCTGCACCTTACTCCCAAAAAACCTCAAGGCTATTAATGCTGTAACACCCAAAGCTACTGGAATAAAGTTCAAGGTTGCTCCCGCTAACCCTAAACCTCCCAACAAAATCTTGATCCAGTTTTTCAAAGGTTTTTTGTAAAATCCCGTTATGGCTACTGCAAGCAGGTACATCACCACTATTGCTGCCAAGAAATAGTACAGCACTTCAGCAATAACCTCCAAATTCCATGATTGGACTGTAATGAGAAACATCTTAGGATGCGTAAAGTAGATGTACGGTCCAATGTATCCGGCTAAGGCATATTTTACAGAATTCCTTGCAGTTTTCCAGAAATCTCCTCCTGCCAAGGCAGAGCCAGCATAGGCAGCTAACGCTACTGGTGGCGTTAAGTCGGCAAGTATTCCGAAGTAGAAGACGAAGAAGTGAGCTGCTAACAAAGCTATCGCCGCTCCTGTACCGGGAACAGGCAAATCGTACATTCCGTTTCCTGCAACAGCATTGTAAACGGCAGGAGCTGCCACCAACGATGTTATGACGTAGTTAGCAGTTGTTGGTACGCCCATGCCAAGTATTAAGCTGAATATCATCGCCATTATTAAAAGTAGAATTAAAATTCCGCCCGTCAAGTCTATCAGCTTGTATCCAAGACTTGTTACAAGTCCCGTCATCGTTAAGACACCTTGTATCAGCCCAGCACTAGCGGCAGCAAGCATAACACTTGTTGATGTAACTCCAGCATCGATCATCGATTCGTAAGTTGCCTTGTACATCGTTTTCCCAGCATCACTTTTGGATATGTGGCCAACAACAAGTGAAAAAACAATTCCAAAAACCCCGGTCATCAGAAGGATTGCCTCCTTTCTTATGTCTAGAAACTTTGCAAACGCTACGAAGAGTATGAAAAGAAGGCTTATGTACAACTTTTCATTAAACTCGACGTGTTTTGATGTGGATGCAAGTACTATCAAAGCTACAGCCATTAAAACCAAAGTAATTCCAACTGGTATTGCAATGTTTGTATCACCGATACTTCTGCTTGTGAACATCAGCAGAGTTGTTAATACTGCCACTCCAACAAACAACTGCTCGTTTCCAGCAATCTCCTCTCTGGAGATCCAAGCAACCCATATTGCGATGCCTAGAGATGATACCGCCACTATGTGTGGTGCCAATCCCCACACCAATGCAACCGTAATAACGACGATTGGCAGTAATATGTACAATTTTTGTATGAAATAGCTGAGTTGCGTAAGCTCTTCCCTTGAAATACCTCTCAATCCCAGCCGTTTGGTTTCCAGATCTATGAACAGATAAACTCCCGCATAGTAAATCAGGGCAGGAATAACGGCAGCAATTATCAGTTTGTTGTAAGGAACACCTAAAAACTGTGCCATAATAAAGGCTGCAGCTCCCATAATCGGTGGCATTAGCTGACCTCCAGTTGAGGCTACCGGTTCAACAGCACCAGCAATCTCTTTTGGGTAGCCTGCTCTCTTCATCAGGGGGATTGTGAAGGTTCCCGTTGTGAGGACATTAGCTACAGAACTTCCACTTACAGTCCCCATCAATCCGCTTGATACGACAGCAGCCTTCGCCGGTCCACCTTGTCTAGGTCCAAAAAGTGTAATCATAAATTTGGTTATATAGTCGCTAACACCAATTTTCAGCAAAAATGCACCGAAGTATATGAAAGCAAAGACGTAAATCGTCATCACGTAAAATGGAATTCCAAATATACCTTGATCTAGATACAGATACTGGACAAACCTACTCCAGTTAAATTGAGTGTCCTGTATTCCATAAGCCAGAAATACCAAAACTATTGCAGGCAAGATCCAACCTACGGTTCTTCTCGTTGCTTCTAAAACCAAAGCTATTGCCAAAAGTCCAAAAAATATGTCATAAATGTTCACGTTGTAATAAACCATGTACGTCGGAAATCTGTAAAACATATAGAACATGCTTGCTAAACTCAAGGCAATGAGAATGTAGTCGTAAAAAGGTATTTTTTTGAATTGTTTCTCCTTTTTCACAATTGGATAAAGCAAGAATGTTATCAAGAGTATCATTGCCAATACAAATGCCATTCCCTGTTTGTCTTGAAAATCGAGGCGCAAAAATGAGATTTTCAACCCTATTCTGCCAAATAAATCATATAGGGAATAAGTAAAGTTGAAGATGAACAACACTTCGTAGATGCCTATCGATATTGCGGCAATTTTTACAATCGCGTTGAGCTTTGCGGTTAAAGTTCTTGTTCTCTCTATCTCCAATTCCTTTGCCACCAAATCCTCGCTCATTCGCACCACCCGATAGCAATCATCACTGCAGGAATTTTAAACACTTCAAACTCCAGAATTCCTTCTTCACTCGGCTTGGAAAGAACAACATTACCGTTTAGCGTAACGGTGACGTTGTTTAATGGAATAAACCAGTACTGCCAACTTTTACCTAAATACATGTTCATGTCTTTAACAAAAAAACCATCTTCAGCGTAACCTTCAAGGGGTTGTCCAGCCTCAAACTCCTGCCATCTCTCTTGCACTGCAAAAATTCCTGAACTGTTAACGCAATAAACATCAGTAACTTCGGTAAGTGAAACGCTATGGGTATAATCAACTGTTAACTTTAAACTGGACGTAATTGGCACACAACGAATTGTTTTCTCGTTAAACTTCAACTGCAACGCATTTATTGGGAAAAATGAAATTAAAAAAGCTAAAAATAAAAATAAAACATATTTTTTCAATAAGTTACACCTCACGGCTTGAGGCTATCTGGTACGCTTATGCCCTGCTCTTCGTAGTATTTAATCGCTCCCGGATGTAACGGAATCATCAATCCCTCAAATGCATGGTGTATGTCTATTTGCTTGGCAACCTGATGAGCCTTAGCAAGCTCATCTATGTTCTCGTAGAGAACTTTTGTCATTTCATAAACAACATCATCCGGCACATCTTTGTGGACTGCTAAGGTTGACTTAACAGCTATGGTTTGAACATCCTCATCCATTCCGTTGTAGGTATCTTTTGGAATTGTAACTTTGACGTAGAATGGGTACCCCTCATTGTGAAGTTTTTCAACCACATCGTCTGGTACAGGTAGCAAGCGAACAGGTACCTTAACAGCTATCTGATCAATTGCAGGAGCCGGATAAGCGATGACAGTGAACTCAGCATCAATTTGTCCCAAAACCAAGCTTTGTGCAGCTTCCTCAAACGTCTGATAGACTGGCTCAATATCATTCCAGACTCCAGCAGCCTTCAAAACCCTCTCAGCAGTTGCAGCACATCCACTTCCAGCTGCTCCAACAACAACCTTCTTTCCTTTTAGATCTTGCAGTGTTTTAATATCACTATCGGCCCTAACTACAATTTGGATTGGCTCAGGATAGAGTGTTGCAATACCCCTCAATTCTTTGATAGCCCTATCTTCGAACTGGAATTTTTTATTCCATGCATAGTAAGTAACATCATTCTGGATGATTGCAGCTAAAGCCTCTCCCTTTCCAATAGCCTTTGAATTTGCAACACTTGCACCACTTGTAACACCTTTAGCATAGATCATCGTTGCTTTTTTGTTCAAAACCTTTGCATACATCGAACCCACAGCAAAGTAAACACTTCCCGGACCTGAACCGGTGTAGATTGTGATTATGTATTTCCCATCCTCCGTCTTCGGTATTTCTATACCAGTGGGTGTAGGCTTTGCAGCCGTTGGTGTAGCTTTAGGAGTTGGTGCAGTCTCCTTTTGAGCACATCCGGCTATTACTAGCCCCAATACCAAAACAAGAACTAATCCTACTGTTGTCCATTTTTTCACGAAACTCACCTCCAACTCTAAGGGTAAGTTTTCACCACCTTTCACTCTGGAGCATTAAAAAATTAAACGTTTAAATACTTTTCGTATTGAGAAACATTTATTGTTATGTTTAGCGGATTTGCATAATTTAAGTCATTATAATTAGTACAAGAGGGAATGTATAATTTTTTAAGAATTACAGGTAAGTCTCTATGTTCTCAAGATTTTCGTACTTTTCGAATCCTGATAAGGTTCTTATTTCCACATCAACACCATGCTCCTTCAAGTAAGCCAATGCCGTTGAACCTGCGATAACAATAACCCCAACCCTGTAGTTGTTTACCGGCACACCCATGACATCAACATTAGCCTCTCCTACACATAAGACACCTTTAATCATGGCTTTATTTAGCTTGTCAACAACTTCGATGGCTCTCTTTCTTAGAATAGACGGTATTTCACGAACATCAGCAGGAACTGCTCCATACCCTCTTTTCACAGCATTTTTTACGCTACACAACCCACTTTTTATAAACAGGCTTATGGGGTCGATGGATGAGCCAATGTAGGAGATTACATGGGTAAACCTGATTGGTTCAAAATCCATGTACTGCAAGATTCCAGCAAACGTTGGGAAAGTATTTATCTTGTAATTTATAAAAGCCGCATCTACAACAGACGTGCTTACCAATCCAATTCCAATTTTGTTTTCAGGAATCTTTACCTTGTTTGTTGTTTTCTCGTACACTTTTATTAGTGGACTAATAGCTAAACCAGCATCTATACATTCCTTTATTAATTTTAGTGATTTTTCAAGCTTCGATTCATCGATAATTCCCAAATTTAGACTTACTAGACCATTTCTTGCATCGACATCGAAATTTGCTTGATAGGCGTACTCCTCACGCCTCTCTATAAAGGAGCCAATTCTTTCTTTCAGCATTCCCTTTCTTAGCTCTTCCACCCCCTTTTCCGATATTATCCTGCCTGCCAATCCTATCTTTTTTGTTAATCCCGCATTGTCGAGGACTCTTAAATAGTATTGGATGGTGTCCTTTTTTACACTAATGCCTTTCTCATCTAATTTTTCTGTAATAGTTTTTGCCCCCAACGGCATGTCTGAATTTGCAAGGACTTTAAGTATGTTGTAGAGAATAGGGTTGTCAACGAGCTTCATCAACCATTAACGAATCCAACAATTAAAAAATTTTAGGGTTTTATCGCAATTTGTTGTATCACGTATGATTTACTTAAACATTGTATCGGCCACACGTAAAATCATACACCGATCAAACCAACTTCAAAGCCTCAGATGCAGCATCTAAAAATTCATCCATTTCATTTTCTGTGTGAGCCAAACAGAGATGGCACCTTTTCATCGGATTTGGTGTAAAGAACACTCCTCTTTTTCTCATCTCAGCAGCAAATCTCTTGAATCTTTCCTTGTCAATTCCGACGATTGATGAATAGTCTTTAACCTCACCTTCAGCAAACTGAATTGCAAATATTGATTTATAGCCAATTACCCTTGCTGTAATATTTAAGTCATCGATTAAATCGATTAAAGCTTTTCGATACTCCTCACCAAGTTTTGAGATGTAATCAATGACATTATCTCTCTCGATTATTTCAATTGTTTTTTTCGTTGCCGCCAACCCGGATGGATGACCGCTGTACGTGCCTGAAACGAGAACACCGTTGTGAATCATCGACATAACTTCCTTCTTTCCAACAATTGCTGCAATTGGGTATCCATTACCCATTGATTTGCCGATTGTAGTTATGTCAGGAGTAACACCAAACTCTTCCTGAACACCGTGTATGTTATGTCTAAAGGCTGTAATGATTTCATCAAAGATTAATAGACTGCCATAAGTCTTAGTTTCTCTTCTCAAGGTCTTTAAAAACTCCTTTGTGGGTATGATAGCTCCAACGCTATGAGGAATTGGCTCAAGTATTACACATGCAATCTCATCGTGATGTTCAGCCATTAACCCTTTAAAGGCATCGCTGTCATTAAATGGTAGTATTAGCGTTGCATCGTAAGCTGCTTTTAAAATTCCTTTGGATTGCGGATAGATTTTTCCCATTTTGTCTGCTGGGGGATTTACGTTGAACGCCACGTAGTCGTGCCAGCCGTGATAGCAACCTTCGAACTTAACAACCTTCTCCCTTCCAGTATAAGCCCTTGAAAGCCTTATCGCATGGTAAGTTGCTTCCGTTCCAGAATTAACGAAGTTAACCATTTCTGCAGATGGTATGAGTTCAATTAACTTCTCCGCCACCTCTACTTCCAACTCACACATCCCAGCTCCGAAAAGAACACCCTTGTCTATTTGTTCCTTCACGACCTCGTTTACCTCAGGGTGATTGTGTCCCAAGATTATGGGTCCAAAAGCCATGTGGTAATCTGTATAGATATTGCCATCTACATCCTTTATCTTACACCCGTAAGCAGTTTCTGGAATGAACGGCTCAGGATAGTGCGTTTCACTTCTTAGTCCTGTCTGTGCAGCTTTGGGAATTATTTTTAATCCCCTCTCGTAAATCTCTTTGCTTCTCATTCCACCACCTTTTATTTAAACCTTAACCAACTTAACCCTATTGAGGCTTATAAAAACCTTTCTTTATTACACCTTTTTATGTAACATGTGATAATAACATCGCTGAATCAACTTAAATCGATAAAATATGATTGATAGTTTACAATTTGAGAGATTTGAAGGTTGGAGACATCGTGGAGGTTGAGATTAAGCAGGTAGAGAGATGACCATCACTCAATCTGCTTGTACACGAGAATCCACCAAATCGTTATAATTGGTCTTGCAAAAAAAAGGCGATAAGTAAACAAAGTACTGTGTGAGATACAATCATTCCAGCGATTCCAGTTATAAGAAATCTAATTGGTGTGATAAGTAAAGAAGCGACAAAAACAGGTATCGTGCCCACCAACCAGAATATTGTAACTGTCCAGAAGTTCTTTTTAACAATCGATACGCTCTTTTTAATACTAATCAAGGTGGGCGCATCATCGATAACAATTGCATAAGGGGCAAAAACCAAGAAAAATGAAACGATTGCTACGACAGTCACAACAACAAAAATGAAAAGTATGGAGGAGGCAATAAACGATATAATCTCCTCCCTAGCATATTCAAAAAAGTTGATCCCCTTGTAGTTGGGAAAAACTGTGAATAAAAAGGTAATGCCAGCGATACCGAAAATCATGCCGTTCATCACTAGATAAAAAACATAAACGTTAAACCATTTATTTTTAGCTTTAAAAAACGCTTTTCTCAAATCTTTTTTAGACCCGAGTGCATCAAGGCAGTATTTTATTTCAACACACCTGAAAAATGAAATGAAAGCGTATGTAATCAAAAAATCGAAAATTGCAATGCCAATTAGTGTATTGAGGTTTTTATCAAGCTTAACAAGAATCTTGAATACCATTTCTTTGACTTTCTCATATTTTTCCTTTGCTACGTTTAATTTTTCCTCTTTTGTGCGTTTAAATACATCATCCTTTAAGATCTCTTGGATCTCTCGTATCTCCTGTGTTATTGGTGTGATGTAAAAAACAACCCCAATTACGATAATTAAAAAAATAAGAGTTGTTATTACACTCTCCATCAGATACGGCAACCCAAGTAATAGGTTGTTCTTCCACACTGTAAACCCTTTTATGATCGTCTCCTTTATCATGCAATCCCTAAGTTATACCAAAGTACGCCTTGACGTGTTTTCTTGTAATGTAATAGATTATAATTCCGTTTATCGCTATTCCGGCTAAACCATGAGGAAGGGACGCCAAACCAGAGAGTATGCCTAATACGAGCAGTATCAAGTAAATCCACCAAGCCCATGATTTACCCGTCCAAAGTCCATAAGAAACTACAACTCCCACCAACACCCACGACTATCAATACAACAGATACAACGCCTATAATAGCTGCGAAGAACGGCATACCTGCGTACGTCTTTTTAATTGCTAAACTCATGACAGGCCCGAGAACGAGCATTGTAATTCCACTCATTATTGCCAAAATGCTTCCTATGAACCCCAATATTGCCAGTACCGTCACACCCAAAGGTCTCTCCATGGCGGAAATTGATGTTTTGCTATATAAATTTTGTCTATTTTTTTATCTGAATCTATTAACTACATTTTTAACCTACAATTTTTCAACAACACCACCAATTTCTATGATGGTTTCATAGTAGTTTGGAAAGGATACTGAAACAACCTCCGCATTTTTAACCATCACCTCTCTCTCAGCAACTAAGCCAAGAAGGGAGAAGGCTAAAGCCATTCTATGATCGCCAAATGAGTTCACAACTCCTCCCTTAATCTTGCCACCTTTAATAATCAACCCATCATCCATTTTTTTAACTTCAACGCCAACAGCTTTTAAGTTTTGGTAAATGCCATCTATTCTGTCAATTTCTTTTAATTTGAGATGTTCAGCATTGTGTATCCTCGTTTTACCTTTGGCAACCGAAGCCATCACGGAGATTGCAGGCACCAAATCGGGGATGTTCGATGCATCAATGTCTATGCCTTTTAATTCAGATTTTTCAACGGTTATTATTCCTTCCTCTTTATCCCACTTTATCTTGCCTCCCATTTGCTTTGCAATCTCTATAATCTGCTTATCGCCCTGCATTGAGTCAAACATGTTTTTAATTTTCAATTTGCCAGCCAACAATCCAGCAGCGATTAAATAGCTTGCTGATGAGAAATCAGAGGGGACTTCAAATTTTCTGAGCTTAAAATCCTGTTCTCCTTGGATGTAGTAATTGTTTCCATCAACCTCTACTCTCACTTTAGCCTTCCTCAACACATGCAAAGTTATGTCAACGTACGGCTTGGACTTCATTCCTTCCACGAATATTGTGGAATCCCCAGTAGCATTTGGAAGTGTAAAAAGCAAAGATGAAATAAATTGTGAGCTTATTGCCTTAATCTTGACTTCTCCACCACCAGCAACTCCCCTAACAAACAGAGGAGGTTTAGAACTCTCATCACCCCTGATTCTAGCACCTAAGCTCTTTAAAGCTAAAACGAGTTCCCTGTTCGGTCTGTTTCTCAAAGAAGTATCACCATCTAACACAGAATACTTTCTGTCGTAAATCTGGGATGTTAAGCCGATGAGAAATCTCAATGTGGTTCCAGAATTTGCCAAATAAAAGTATTTTGCTTTAGTTTTTTTCAAACTACAACCCCAAAACTCGAAGATCCTGAATCGTCTAACGAATCTTGAACCCAACAATTTACAGGCATGTAACGTTGCAAGGGTATCTTCAGCTATAAGCGGATTGTAAATTCTACATTTTTTTGAAAGTGATGCCGCTAAAAAAACTCGATGGGTGTAACTTTTAGATGGTGGTGGAGTAACGACACCTTCCACTTCACTCTTTCTAACTACAACATCCATTGATTAAACTTATCCCCACATTATTTCTGCTTTTTGCCAGCTTCATGCTATGTGATTATGGTTTCAATAAAAACAAAAAACAGATGCTCATAATCGTTCAATTAATCTTAAAAATATAAAAATAAAAGTTGATCACTGATTTGATCTTATTTCTTAACTACTCTATCAAAAAACGGATTTTTGCCCAAAGCTGTTAATGGAATGCCCATCACAACATCAGCCTTGGCATAGCCTAACATTTTTGCTGCTGTACCGATTCTGTACATTATTCTGTTATCCACACTGATTATGCCCGCTAGCTTTACTGCTGAACCCAAAGCTATGCCCAGATCAAGGAGTTTGAACAAACAGTTCGGACCAACAAAATCCTTGCCCTTTTTTCGCTCAATCTTTTTAAACTCATTACAATCAAAACCGCAAGCCCCACAGTTCAAACCCAAGGCTTTACCACCATTAACTCCTATTAAAAGCACCGCTTGTGATTTTCTAACCCCTTCGGCATCCCTAACAAAATCTTTATCCCTGCCTTTTTCACCAGCTAACTCAACCATTTTATCTGCAATTTTCTCCAGCTCCTCTCCATCCACATAAACAATCTCTACGTCATCCTCACCCTTCGACTTTGGTGCAGTCCTTGCAGATATTGCTAAAAGATGTGCTGCAAGTTTTATTGCCTCTTTCCTTAATTCCTCCTCACCCACTATCATGTTACCACCTTAAAACGCCCCAGCTAAAAATCCCATCAATCCCAATCCCATTGCTGTAAGGCTTTTTTTCCTAAAATCCCCAATTTTTTGCCTTATTATCTTTTCGTCTTTATTGAGTAAATCAAACGAAACTTCTGTTAAGATCGCATCAGTCACCAAAACCGGAATCATGTATTTAAAATCGAGGTAGTATTCTTTAATCAAAAAAAATGGAACGAAACTCAAAAAAATACTGGTAATAAAAAGTAAAGCAGCGCAAATGGAAGCTGTTCTCACACCTTTGATCCTTGCAACGGTCTTAACATCCCTGATGGCATCCCCTTCAACATCTTCAATCCCCTTCATTATCTCTCTACCCACTCCAGACAAAAAGGCTATCAATGCAAGGATTGCTGCCTGAATTGTTAAATAATTCTCGGCAACTATGCTGCCAAACACAAACGGAGCTGCCATTGAAAAGGCTATGTAAACGTTGCCAGCAACTCCAAATTCTTTGAGCTTGATGTCGTAAATGTAGCCTATGAGTGTAATAGCTAATGCGAGCAACAATGCGATAGAAGAAATTAAATAAGCAAAGAAAAAACCGATGGGCATTAAGATGAAGAATGAAAGTATAGCCTCCTTTTTACTTAACTCTCCCCTCACCAACGGTCTATCGAACCTTCTGTTCGCCAAATCCACTTCGTAATCAAAGTAGTCGTTTAATGCAAATGCCGATGCCTGCAAAAATAAAGCCGTAAAAAATCCAAAAGCTAGATTTTCAAGATTGGTATAATTGGGATTTGAAACGAAAACACCAATAATAACGCCTACACCGTACATTATTCCATGCTCCAATCTAAAAAGGTCCCAGAAAGCTTTGATTTTCTTCATTTTTATGGAATTGTTTCCAAATACTGTTCAATTCCCTTCTCGTATATCACATTACCAACCACTATCATGTCTGCAAACTCCAGCATTTTTGAAGCTTTTTCTCTGCTGTCTATGCCACCTCCGTAAATCAAAACAGCCCTGTTTAGCACTCTTTTAACCTCTTTAACAACCCCAACATCCCCAAACTTGCCACTGTATTCAATGTAGATTGCTGGGAGATTGTAAATCCTTTCACCAACAATTGCATAGCTTGCTGCTTGTTCGGGCGTCAAATCGCATCTCGCCTTTGTAACCTTCCCCACAGCGGAATCTGGATTTAGAACAATGTAACCCTCAAAAATCGTTTTATCCAAAATTTCCATAAAATGGGTCAATCTATCGTAGTTCATTTCAACCCACAGGGAATGTTTACCAGTAATCCATTCTCCTAACTCAGAATTTAAAACGGTTGGCACAAAAAGGTAATCCGCATCGTATAGTACATTTGCGGGGTCTGATGGTTCTACAATAGTGGGCAATCCATAATCTTTAATGCTGTCCAACAACTTTCTAGCCTTCTCAAATGTAACGTCCTGCGTTCCAGAAATTAACACAGCATTTGTCCCACTTTCCACAACAGCTTTTATAATCCCTCTAGGATTCTTTCTGTCTGGGTCGAGTTTTGTTAAGTGTCTCCACTTTCTCCATTCCATTGCCCCTTTGTAAAATTTGGGAAATATAAATTTTCGGCTAAATTGTTTAAGTAGCTAACTTTATTTTGTGTAATAGTGGTACACGGCAGTAATCAATCCAGCCACCATTGGTGCGATAAAAAATCCTGCAACACCTCCCATAACCGCCCCTCCAATAAAGGCGAGCATCAAAACAAGGGGATGTATCTTTGACGTGTAACCGACGAAGTATGGCCTTAGTATAATTTCAGGCAGAAAATACAAAAAAGTGAAACCGATTACAAGGAACCAGATGGCTGTTGAAAGGCTCTGCGTTGCCAAATATGCAGCAACTGGTAGTAAAATCATCCATTCTGCAAAAATGGGAATTAAAGCTGCTAAAAACATCAACCCTGAAAGCAGGGGTGTAAATGGGATGTTGAAGTATATGAAGAAGGGGATACTTGCCAAACCGATGAGCATTGCAACGATAAAGTTACCAAACCAGAGTCCAAGAAACGTATCATCAACCTCCTTTATAAACTTGCTAAATTCCTCCCTCCTATCCTCGGGTAAAATTCTCATCGTCCTTTCTATAAAATTCTCTGAGTCTATTAGGGCATAAAAACAAACTATTGTGGAAATTAAAAAGTTCATTAGAAACATGATGGCTCTAACAGTAACACCAAACGCTGAAATTCTCAGCGTATTTTGGATTATCGACAGCAAACTCGGAAAAATGCCCCTTATCTGTTCAATGTACTCCTTTTCTATTCCAGCATTCGTCAAGACTTCGATAAGTCGTTCCTCAAACAACTTTTGATGTGTGATAATATAGACTGCCTGATTTATCCCTTGAAAGATACCATAAAACATCAAAATCGAAATTGGAATAATTATGATTAACGTAGCAATTAACGCCGATGGAATCCTGCCAATTTTTTCCAATCTTTTTTTGAACGGCTTTGCCACATAGGCAAAAACTATACCCATCACTATTCCATCTAAGAGGGGCGAAAAGAAGTAAAAGGTTAAAGCGAGTAGCGAAACAAGGCTGATTGCAAGTATGATTATCCACTTATCCTGTTTCATGGAAACGATGTTGATTCATTACTATTAAATTTTCTTGTTTGTTTTTAAATTATCTTTTCTCAGCTTTTCAATATACCTCTTTGTTTTCCTAAATACACCGTTCAACGTTAGTACTTCCCTTCTCGTAAGCATTGCCCTTCCAAAAACCCTTCTAAAAGCCATCATCGTCTTTCTGATTCTGTGTTTTGGATACCATGTTGATTTTAACATATCTTCTATGTTTGTTATCAAAACTTCAATGTCCTTTGACGTAGCGAAATCTTTATCGCATTCACGATAGTTTTTACTGATTTCATACAGAATAATTGCAACAGCATGGCTGATGTTCATAACCGGATATTCCTCACTGGTAGGAATTGTAACAACGATGTGGCATCTCTCCAACTCCTCATTTAATAGTCCAAAATCTTCCCTACCAAAAAGAATTGCCGTTTTTCCAACAACCTTAATTTCATTGGGCTTAAAAGTTGGTTTTCTCAAATATTTCTCATCGCTACTGCTAACACCAGTTGTACAAACAATTAGATTACATTTTGACAGAAGTTCATCAAACTCTCTTTTATTATTCAAAATTATGGCATTATTTAAAACGTCCTTGGCATGAGAAGCAGTTATATACGATTTTTCATTTAAATTACACTTGTACAAACACAAACTTTTAAATCCAAAATTCTTCATAACTCTCGCCACAAATCCGATGTTTTCGGGAATCTTTGCCTCAACAAGTACTATTAGCAATTCCACAAATTTTTTTAAGGTGCATTTCAAATAATTTTTGTGGAGAGAGTTGAGGAATACCTTGAAGCAATCTACGATATTCAGGAGATTGAGAAAAGGGTAGCTAAGACTAGCGATTTGGCGAAAAAACTCAACATAAAGCCTTCAAGTGTTACAGAAATGCTGTCAAAGCTTAGTGATAGAGGTTACATAGAATATCAGCCGTACTATGGTGCTACTCTAACACCAAAGGGTGAGGAGGTGGCAAAGAGGATTAAAAAGTACTATCGGATATTCATAAGATTTTTCAGAGATTTTCTTGGTGTTGATGAGGAGGAGGCTAAAAAGTTGAGTTGTGAACTGGAGCATCACGTAAGCGATGAGGTTGTGGAAAAGGTGTGTGAATTGATCTCATCTGAATGTGACATTTGCGAAGAGTGCAATTTTAAAACGATGAAGCTATCTGACACGAAATCTGGAAGATACAGAGTTATCATTGCTCCCAAAGGTGTTGAAGAAATGGGAATCAGACCTGGAAAAATCTTGGATGTTGGAAAAGATTACATCGATGTAGAAGGGGAGAGATTTGATGTTGAAGAAAAGATAAAATCAAAGATTCTCGTTGAAAGGGTCGATTGACATCGAATATAAAAACTCATAAAAATTAAATGAAGAGCAAAAAAAGTAAGAGTGGGAAAATTGTAAATTTAAGGCTGGATGAGGAAATTGTAAGGAAATTGGATGGCATTTCATCAAAACTTTTAATCTCGAGGTCTGAACTAATTAGGCAATCTCTGACGATATACCTCATGCTGCTTGAGAATTTGGGCTTTTACTTCAAACCATCCATAATTACAAACGTAGATGTTTATGAGGAGAGAAACGCTGTAAACGTTGATTTGGGCAATATGTCGTCCATCACTATTTTTTTAACTTCGTACAGCGGAATTGGGGAGCTTGAGGAAGATAGACTCAAAATAAAATTGGATGATGTGGCAGAGATAATGGCTAAACAGATATTAATTGAAGCCATTTGCAGATTCGTTGAACCTCTCGCCATAATGGTATCAACCTCAAACACATTGGATTACTCCTTAAAATTTTTAAAATTGTTGAAAAAGGAGGTGGAGAGATACTGTAAAGCAAAAGTCATCTTAACAAGTCATGAGCCTTTTTTTGATTTAAATGGCACTTCGATCAGTTGCTCAACAGTAGGGTTAAGAGATTTATCAATAAAGAACATACCTCAGAGGGGAGATAAGATATATTTGATTGGAGAAGTGTTGAGCGGAGAAGAGCTTTTAAATAACAGAAGTTTGACTGTTAGTGTAGAAACGGTTATTGAATTGGCGGAAATGGTTAAAAAAGGGAAAATTAACTCGATATTTCCGGTTAAAAGCGGTGGAGTGTGGGAAGTTGTAAGTTATGCAGCATCCATTGCAGGAGGCAAAGTTAGGTGTGAGATGAACACAAAAAATGCAAAAGGTTGCCCCGCAACTGCTGTCATTATTACTGCAAGCTCAGAAGTCAAATTAAATAAACTGAAAAATGAGAGATTTAACGAAATTGGCGAAATTCTTTAGCAAAGTTTATGTTTTTGTCCACTCAGTTTTAACTAATGGAAGTTAAATTTAAAGTATGGATTGAAAAGGATGGTAAACACGTTATTGGTAAGGGTGGAGCGGATATTCTAAAGGCTATTAAAGAGCAGGGATCGATCTCGAAGGCTGCGAAAAGTCTGAACATGTCGTACAAATACGTCTGGAATTACTTAAACAAGATTGAGCAGGCATTGGGTAAAAAAATAGTTAAAAGGGAGAGAGGAGGTAAAGAAGGTGGAAAGACAACTTTAACTGGCATAGGCGAAGAAATTTTAGAGATATACTTCGGATTGATTGAAAAGATGAAAAATCAAGAGTTTGGTAGGGGAGTTGTTGAGGAGATTCGTAGAAACAATGTTACAATAAAGTTTGATTCTGAAGTGGATTTGAAGAGGGGGGACAAGGTTATTGTGATGCGTTTAAAGTAACCAACTTGAGCTTTTAGCTTTTTTATAACCAACTTTTTAAAATCTTACCTGAAAAATGTAAATTTAAATTTAAGACTTTTAAAGCACTTAAATCGAAATTCGAAATTAAATCACGTTGCTAACTCCCTCAATTCTCACGTTGAAAGTTGTAAGTATGAATTTATCACAAGTTATCCTTGCTATTACCTTTGAACTATCACTGCTCACATCTATTCCAGCAGGATTTCTGTGCTGAGACCTTAATTTGCTATCAAAAAAGTCAAACCATGCATCGTTGTAGTACGAAGAAATGTTAATTTCAACCTCATGAGGACTCCCATCTTCTTCACTACTGAAGAACGTTTTGTTTGATTGCATGATTTTCAATTTAATTGTACCAGATCCCGAAATTGAGAGATTTCCAACAATTTTTGTTACTATTACTATTAGCAGAGTTTTATTCTCAACTTCTTTATACACCAAAAAAATTCTTGGGTTGGATATAATGTTTTGATTACCGTAATATTCTTCCCAAACACCACCATTTTCATAACTTATTCTCTCATTTTCAAATTCATAGTTTAATGAGTTAACGTAGTCTTCATACTTTTTAATACCGTCAAATCTGATTGTCAAAAATGAAGAATTTTCTATCCACATGCTACCTCCTTGTAATTCAACGTCCAAAGCCTGTTGTGGGGCTTTACCGTACGTAACCAAGTATATTACGTTCTGTATTCTTTTAAAGCTCTGTCTTAAACCTTCAAGTTGGTATTTAGCCTTTGTATCCTCAATTATGTTGTTTACCTGAGTATACACAATTGAAACCGTGACGACAATTATTGAGAAAACAAATACGTAGCTCAGCACCTCTGAAACAGCCTTGGAATTCATAGACTCACCTCTATTCTATAAACAGTTATGTGCGTCTCATTAAAGTAATCCTGTAACGTTACTCTGTTTCCAGACAAGGTTGCATTTGCGTTTATATAGTCAAAAAAGTTCTTCCAACTCTGGGCATCTTTTGTTTCTAACGTTATCGACACGTTTGTGTTGTTGAAATCGTAAGCGGTTACGTTTACCAACCTTATTTTGATAATAGGCATTCCACTCCCACCCACTGAGAGATTTCCTTGGAATGATATGATTGGATAACTCAAGTAAGCATAGCCAGATTCGTTCTCAGTATAAACCTTCGGAGAGGTTACCATCCTCGAATAGCCCTTATTTTCTATTAAAGCTCCATTTTCATACACAAAGTACCATCCAACCTCAGAATACTCAAACCTGCCGATACTTTCGTTGATTATCTCATCCCATGAGGATGATGTTGAATTCCACACTCTTACAACTATCTTTGTTGAATTGTCTAGGTATAAGCTACCACCAGCAATTGGAAATTTCAGCATTATGTATGGCTCAACACCAACCAAGGACCTCTCAACCAACTCCTTAAAATCAAGCATGTGAGATTGTATGCCCCTCAGCCTTATGTCCTTTCTTAAACCATCGATGGTTGGAAAAGCTGTAGAAAATATTATTCCTATAGTTACCAATATTATCATCAAAACCAATACTCCTCCGAGGATTTCCGAAACAGCTTTAACGTTCATCATTGCAATTCCACAGTTGATGCCTCTCCAGCAGAATACTTCAGATACCTGACAGGAAGTTCAAACACCTTGTAGCAAGTTGGGTCTGTTGGGTCGGTGCAGGTGGCAGGATAGGGTTGGTAAGTAACATTACTAACATTGATTACATCCATCGGTATAGCTTCACCACTACTATGTGGATGGACCGTTATCGTTACTTCACACTCTTCAGTTATGTTGATCTTTGATATATTCCATTGAAGTAGTGTTCCGTTGGGAGTCTCACTTATATCGACTTCTATGTCTTGGCAATCTCCCCTACCAAGAGGATCACAGCACGTCATATTTATCTCTCCGCTGTAATCAATAGTTATACCATTTGGAATTACATCCGACACTGTAACATTTTTAGCAGCAAAGTCCCTTAGTTCTGTTGCAATTTGTCCATAGATACTAGTGAGGTCTTCAGCAGTTAATGCCTCCCTACAATAGCCCTCACTTGAGATCTGACCCATTAAATCCTCGTCTGCATCATCGCCAAAACAGATTGTATATATCGTCACATTATTGCTTTTGAGGGCGTCTGCCATGTCCAAGGCGTACTGTTCAGCCTCACTCAGACAATTGTTTGAGTCACCACAATACGAACCACATTGACTGAAATAATCGTCGTAACCACCACAGTGCTGGTTGCAACAATTAGCAATTCCGTCGCTCATTAGGATAACAGCAGGAATTGTGTCTGGAGGCGTATAACTGTCAAAAATTTGTTTTGCTTTTTCAAGGCTATGCCCTATATTGGTCCAACCACCAGGTGACAAACTTTGAATTGAGGAATTTACCGTATCTTTGTTTGTAGTGAGATAATTCTCAATGTTCTCAATGTTTGCACAGGAGGAATAACTTACTAATCCAACATAATCTCCCGAACCCATCATACTATTAAAGTTCATAGCTGCAATTTTAGCCCCATCGATTTTTGCAACATAAACAGTTGTATAATAATCGATTGTAGTTGGAGCGGTAGGTACAAGATAAAAACTGTAGGTTCCAGACGGATTTATGGTTGATGAGTCGCTGGCGTTCTCGTAAGGCAAAGTGTAAAATCTATCAGGGTTTGAAGTGGGCCCATCAATCCATAAATAAAAGTTTGAATTGGAGCCCGTCTCTATCTTAAGCTTAAAACAATCAGTAGGTAGATTAAACTGGTAGTTGTCTGAGTTGCTTGTCAAAGTGTCGTCCCAGTGTTGCAGGAGTGTTAGATTTTGTTTGATATATTTTGTTAAGGCTATGTCTACCCTTCTATAGCCGTCACTTGAAAACTCTGCTGTCCACTGTCCGGAAATTGGGTTTTCAACTGTTATCGTGTGCGAAGTGTCAGTGTCTGAGTACACCAAATTGTTATTTGGATCGTATAAGTTTAAGGTGGTGTCGTCGGGGAACCATAAAAACCACCAAAACGAATAACTTTCGGCAGAAAACCTAAATTGATCCACATCCGATGTTATGTTGAATGTGTAATTGTAGTGGTATCCGTTCCCAGATTCAAGGTAAAATGTATCGTCAACATCTTCTGTAGTTTCACTGTCATATTTATAGACATCCACATGTAAATCTGTTGAATCTCCATCCACATCTGGAAATACTCCTATAACTCTGATCCTCCATTCTCCATTTTCAGGATTATTTTGCGAGAAACGTTTTCCAACCATATATGGGCTGGTTTGATACATGGTTTCTATTCCCTCAACATAATCTGTGCTTGGACTTTTCACAAACAATTGAATTGCCTCAGCGGCATCTGATGATGTACCTACATTTTGATACCATTTATTGCGAATAATATTGTTGGTATCATTGGTGTATGCTTTAATTAAGATACCACTCTCGTTACTAATGTTAAAGCTTCTCTCCCAAATTGTAGGAGTAATGGAATTTGTGCCAGTATCTGGACTTTTCATGTATTGTGTATAATCCCTCATACTTCCAGACTTGTCAATAACGTGAACAACGCTAAGGTCTCGTGGTGAAGTTCTTAAGCCCTGTCCCTGAATGTAAATGTGAATCTCTACTGGCTGTCCCACCAAAGCTTCTTTGGGTATTATGTACTTATCGATGTAGAGATCTGGATTAACAGCAAGCGCATCCTTTGTGAAGGTTATGTTTACCGAATACGCATCGCTATATCCCAATTCGTCCGTTATCGTTAGATTGGCTTGGCAGATTGCTGTCATGTTAGCAGTATCAGTAACATTACAATGAGCCGAAACGTTGTAAGGTGTCGTGTTCCAATAATAATAATGGGTAATTATGCCACTTGGACAAATACTTGAATCCCCAGAAGTGCTATTGCCATCTCCAAATTCTAACGTCCAGTTAAATCCTCCCTCAGCAAAGGATTCACAAATTCTGAAGTTTGCAGTGTTGTTCGTCTTCCAAACATTGCTTTGATTTGTAAATAGTAAGGTTGAGGGGGAAACCATTAAAACGGCTGTAGGTAGAATGTGGGATGTTCTTGTATAATTTAATCCATGCTCTTTTGACATACTGAAAGTTGAGCCTTGCAAAGTCATGTCTAAATCCAATTTACCAACACCAACGTATTTTCTGAAATTTCCCTTGTCTGATTGCAGAAATATGTATGTCTCATTGCTGACACTACTAAATCCAACGTGATACTCGTAATCTCCAATCCTTTTTGGCATGTAAATTTTAGCCGTAACCCTACCATTTTCAGGGGTTATCGCAAATATGTCAACAAGTTGCGAAGAAACTTGAGACGCAACATCTGAAAACTGATTTTGTAAAACCACACCAGTCTCACCCTCAGCAAACTGTGCGTTTAGTATTAACCCTAAGAATAAAACGAACATCGATAGTATTCCTATAACAATCAGGTATTCCAGTAGGGCTGAAACAGCTTTGTCGTTCATACTACCACCTCATTTCCTAACGATAAATATATCAACATATTCAACCTCACTATTACTGAACATAACTCTCATTTTGTAGTAATTGTACTCCTCATACACTTTCTCAACACTTCCGTAGAACCCATGTAGAGCGTAGAGCATTTCTATCTGTTTGTTTAAATCATCCTCGTAGACGATGTAGTTTGGCAATTCGCTTTTTCCGATCTGTCTTAGATTTCTGATATCTTCCTTTGGAAAAACCATTAAAGCCCTCGAACTCTCCACACCTGCAAGCAAATTTTGGGCATGCAAGATGGCGAGGGAAGCGATGACTGTGGTTATCAGTAGGGAAAAGATGATTAGAACTTGCCCCCTATTATCTTTCACAAAACTTAAATCGTCCATAGTGTTAACCTCACCTCCACCACAATTGGATATCGTGGACTATGACCAGTCAAGTTTAATTCAGGTTGTCTGAAAGGTGAATCATCCGACAACAATTCACGATTTAAAACAACAAGTTTGCTTACCGTAACCGCATCAGGCGTTGGTGTGTTGTTAATTAAAACTAAACTCTCAACGAAATTAAAACTTGTGTTCTGGTCAGTCCCATTTCCTGTTATGTTGACCCAAGAAACGTCCAGCTTATACCTAATATTTGGTGTTAAAAGAGTTTCCAAAGAGTTCACAAATTCATCGTTTGGCACAGGAAAGTCTGGATCGCTCTTGTTTAAATGGTAAAGCATGTACTTCAAAGAATCGTTGTTTGAGGTATCTCCATCCAAAATTCTTAAGGTGTCATAACCGATTTGTTTGAGTTGAGCATCGCCCAGTTCACTCCATACTGGTGAAATTACAAGAGAACCTTGAAATAGAGCGTACATTGCAAGTAAAAGTAACAAAGCAGCGGTAACACCTTCTAAAGTTAAAGCTTGAGCTTTGTCGTTCATCGCCATACCACCACCACCAGTTTTGCTGTTGGATTGCCAGCGATGTAGTCTATCGTAT
>QMZC01000010.1 GCA_003662995.1 Archaeoglobales archaeon | reverse complement strand
TCCGTACTTGTTTCTAATTTCCATTGGTATTACGACATCTCCCCTTTTACCCATCTTGACGTATTCCATTCTATCACCTCTCTTTTTCTCATTATTCACATTTCCTACTTTATGATATTTAAAGTTAATGATACTATTATAAACCGATAAACCGACGTTCTGTCCTGCACAGTCCAGAGGAATTTATTGAAGAAGTAATAAGTTTAGCAAATCTTGAGAACCTGAAGTCGGTAACTAAAAGTTTGCAACCTTTGTTTTACGGATTGGAAGGAGTTGTTGAGGAAACGCTAAAAGTTACAGCTCCTAAAGAGTCTGAAAAAAGAGTCCATATTACAATTGAATCAGAGAAACCTGATAAAAAGGATACTATCGAGGTTTTTCTTGGCTATTCAGATGATGAGAAAATTTTTTGGGAACCGGGTAAACTGAACAATGGACACTTTATAATCATAGGTGGTTCTGGAGCTGGAAAGACAGAAACAATCAGATGTATTGCCTCTGAATTAGATAAACAAGGATATCCAGTTTTAATGGTGGATTTTCATGGAGATATGGCTTGCGAAGGTTGCAACATAAGAACCTGTGAGATAAAAGAGGGTAGCAAATATTACTTTAATCCACTTGAACTCGATCCAAAATTTGAGGAGATCACTCCTCTTAAAGCTACTGCTGATTTTGTAGATAGTATCTTCATAAATTTCCCGACGCTAGGCATCCAGCAAAGAAATGATTTGAAAGAGATTGTCAAAAGAGCCTATAAAAAGGCAGGGATAACAAGCGATAAAGAAACGTGGAGCAGAGAATTAAAGTTTAAGGAGATTGAAGATGAAATAAAGTCTAGTGAGGACAAAACAACTCAAAGTCTTAAAGCTTATTTGAATGATATTTTTGACTACGAGTTGTTTTCAGGTTCTGAGAAAATATCGGTGGGTAGTATTCTTGAAGGGGGAATAACACACCTAAACTTGAGACCTTTGCCAGAATCTTTGAAATCTTTGTATGCAGATCTGTTTCTGAGAAAAATATACTACTCCTTACAAGCCCTTGGTGAGATACCCCGTGGTAACATAACAGACAAAGAGAGATTTAGATTGTTTGTTATTGTCGATGAAGCTAAATTGCTTGTAAGTGAAAAACAAGGCTATAAAGCTGTCTTGAATAAATATGCAACTGAACTAAGAAAGTTTGGCGTTGGTTTAATACTGGCATCTCAATTGATATCTCACTTCACAGATGAGATATTATCCAACGTTGCTGTAAAACTTTGTATGAAGGCTGAAAACAAAGAGCAAGCCAGAAAGAATGATAAGTTCTTTGGAGTTGGCGAAAAAGAGCTTTTAAATCTCAAACAGGGTGAAGGTATATTGATAATTGGGGAAGAGAAAGTAAAATTAAGAATAATCCCTACATGGGAGAGAATTTAAAAATTTTTGATAATAACAATGGCTGGGTTTTAACATGTCATCTCCTGAGATAGGCTTTGACGAACTGTGGAACGAGTTAGGAGATTGCTACAACTCCCTTAGCATTCGCTGTCTGGCAGCGAGAAAAGGAAATGTATAGGAAAATATCATGACTGTCGCTTTTCTCAGTGAAAGAGACGTAGATGATGTTAAAACAGAAGTAGAGGCTGAGTATGAGAATCTTAGGCGAAAAGGTGTAACTGAAATTGAAGATTTATCTCTACCATATGAGATTGTTGAGGCAAAGAAGACACCAAAATACATTGAGGAGATGCGGAGAGGTAAAATTACGCTAGATGATAAAGTTATCCAGCTAAGAGAGGGATACAAAAGAGAAGATATAAGGGGAGGATATAGAATTGAGCCTTTTGGAGAGTATGAGGGATATCAAGGAATAAGTTATGAGTTTCATGCTAAACAGACGTTTTCCGGAAGTTCGCCAAAATGTTATAGAAATATCGAGAAAAGAATAAAAGAAGAATTGGCAATTTTTGAGGGTCTAGAAGGTGTTGGAGCTCAATGGTTAAGATTACCTGAGGTTCTTCCATTCTCCATAAACGTCATTTTCACATTACCCATATACTTCAAGTTAGATTTACCAATTTTGAATGGAATGGATATTCACTTATCATTTAAACTTCATAAGAAGTTGCAGAATAAGCTCAAGTTCCAGTTTGCATTAAGAAGGAAGAGAAAAACTATCGAAAATCCCTCTTTCAACATCAGAGGTTTACCGTGTCGCGAACATGATGGTAGCTTTGTGAGTTGCAATTTGGATCATACATTCACAGAAGAACTAGCGCCAGATGATGAAATAATCATTGTAGTAAGAAGCAATACTCTCGGAGAAATCTACAAACGTTCGTGGAAAGTAGGAGACCTAATAGAGAGGAAAGAAGAATTTACAAAGGATTACCCATCCACCTCTACACAGGCTTTTGAATATGATGTAGTACTTTCATTTGCAGGTGAGGATCGTGAGCACGTAGAGGTGGTTGCGAACATTCTTAAAGAAAGAGGTGTAAAAGTGTTTTACGATAAGTTTGAAGAGGTAAACCTTTGGGGAAAGGACTTATACGAGCATTTTGATGAGATTTATAGAAGGAAGGGGCGTTATTGTGTAATGTTTATTTCTAAACATTACGCTAGTAAAGTATGGACCACTCATGAGCGTAGAAGTGCACAAGCACGAGCTTTTCAAGAACAAAGGGAATATATCCTACCCGTTAAACTTAATGATACAGAAGTACCTGGAATTAGACCTACTATCAGCTATGTTGATGGAAAGGAGAAAAGTCCAGAACAGTTAGCAGAAATGATTATTAAAAAATTGGAAACAGCCAAGCGTTAAAGAAATCAAAGTGTATATCAGATAAAAAAGTACAAATAACACTAGTTGTCAGAAATTGCAGCCCGCCTGAAGAAAATTTAAAAATTTAAATAGAGGTAAAGTGAATAGAACGCTTCTGCAGGTATGCATTGTAGTAATCCTTAGAAACACTTAAGGTACCTATACTTTACCGCTCCTTGTTCCGTGATTCACGAGTTACTTCAACTAACTTCATTAGTTCTTCTAGCTTGTCTACCACCTTATTTAAATCCTGTAACAAATGTTTAAATCCTAAACATTCTTTTACCCTTCTCACAAACTCTTCTGTGGTCTCTCTCCGATACCTCATGTTTCTCAAAGCATCGTAGTGTTTTGATAGCTCGAAAACAAAATTGAAAAATTCATAATCTCTTAGCCTCTCAATCAGATCGGGCTTATTTCTGGTTTCATTCTGGGGTAGCTTTGAGAGATGGATGAATGCTCTGAGTGGTTCGAAGAGATAAGGATTGCATTCTATGAGTGACACGAACCTGAGGAAGCACTCATGACAAAGCTTTGGTCCCTCACTACACTTCATCTCTATGTAGCCCCAGTATCCTTCTCTAGCTTTTATCTCCCTTCTGCAGAATTCACATTTCCAGTCTTCGGTATTGTGGTAGTTCCGGAAGCCAAGGTTTGCAATTCCGTCTAAACCCCAATAATTTTTCATGAACCAGCTTACAACTATTCTCCCCAGCTCTCTAATCTCTGCATCTGAAAGCTTTTCTTTGGAGTTCTCCCATTTATAGGTTTCAAGCTCGTTGAGCAGAGAAGTTGCCCAGACTTTATCTTTGCTGTTAACAATTTTCTCAAGCTTGTCCACAAATTCCTTCCAAGAATCATCTATTTGCATCAGTTTATAGTATTGTGGACCAGTAAAATTCTTTATGGTTTAATTATGAGGTGTGTGGGTATACATGTTTTACCGATTATTTCAAGCTACGCAGGACAAAAAGAAATTGAAAACCCTATAAGAATCACACAATTAGATTTGAAAAATAGTAAAAATGAGCTTTACTCTGCCCCATACATCCACAAAACTCTCGTCTGTTACGGCAAGTAATTCTGCTTTAACTTTTTTAATGGTTTCAAATCCTAACCTATCTATACTATATTCAGACATCTCTTTCTATAATCTCGACCGAGAAGTCTGGCTTAATTTGTCAGTTAATTTCTTTAGTTCTCTATTCTTTTTGTCACTTTGAAGCAAGAAAGAGAATATTTCAGCTTAATTTGGATGTGCCAAGTGAAAATCTTGATTTTGATTTACTTGCGAAGGTGACAGAGGGATACAGTGGGGCCGACATCAAACTAATATGCGATGAGGCGAAGCATGAGATGTTTAGAAGGGAGATTTCAGGAGATGAAGAATTGCTCAAAGTAGATTTGGTTGTTAAAATAATAAATAAAACACCACCCTCAATTAACGAAAAAATGTTGAAGAAGTATGAAGAATTTGGAAAGTTTTAACTAAATCGGAGAGAAGTCTCCATGCGAGCGGGGATAATTTTACTCCGGCCTTCCCGACCCATTATTTTGCATCTTCACACTCCTATCGCCAAGGAAGCCCATGGTTTTAACCATAGGAGGGATTGGCGAAATTTATTTGTATTTTTAACTACAATTCCATATTGGGTGCTGAGAGTGGAAAGAGAGGTAGTTAAATCTCTGAAACTCAATCTACTTCCTTTATCAAATAGGAAAGAACGCTTGTTATCTACGCTATTTAACTCTGTCATCGCTTGCTGTAACGATGTTTTAGCAATTGCTAAATCCAAATCTCCTAAAAACTTCGCCATTCTACACACCACCTCCTATCCTATTATCAAGCAAAAATACAACCTTCATTCTCAAATCCTCGTTGATTGCATCCATCAAGTATGGGAAAACTACAAGACAATTAAAGATAGATTTAAGCAAGTTCCAATCAGATTCAATATCCCCCGTTCTGGTAAATTCAGCAAAACCAAACGAGGAAATCCTGTTGTTGTTATTTCTTCGTTCAATGGAAATGGTAGAATCGCTATGCCAATAAAGCAGGATGGTGCTTATAAGAGATTTATAGAACACATTAATGATGGGTGGAAATATACTCAATTCAGATTGCACAAGCAGAATGGTCAATACGTTGTCATTGTAAACCTCAAAAAGAAGTTTAAGGTTAAGACAGAGTATCAAGCAGTTGTAGGGGTTGATGTTAATAGTGGTAGCTTTGCTGTTACGGTTTTGAGTAGAAAAGCTCTGAAACAGCTTTATTTGGGACAGGACATATGGCATAAGCAATGGAAGTTTATGAAACGAAGGAGCAAGCTCAAAAGTTATGCAGACAAAGGAAACCGCAAGGCTCAGCGAGCTTTGCGGAAGCTTAGAGGTAAAGAAAGAAACTTTGTCAATACAAGAATCTGGCAAATAGCACATGAAATTGTTGAAATCGCAATGAGATATGATGCAGTTATAGCTATCGAGAAACTCAAGAACCTCAGAGAGAGGAATGGGAAGGGTAAGAAGCCTAAGAGAGCAAACAGGAGAATCCATCGCATACCATTCGCCAAATTCAGGATTACTATACAATCTGTGGCATGGCAGAATGGAATCGATGTCGTTGAAGTTCCAGCTACAAAGACTTCGCAGAAGTGTCCTAAGTGTGGTTATACGGGCAAACGAAATTGGGTGTTCTTTGACAACAAAAGAAAACTGTTCAAGTGCAGGAAATGTGGTTATGAGGCTAACCCTGATAGAACTGCGAGTAGGAATATTGCAACTCTGGCTCTGGAGCGGGGCTTTGTTTTTGTTTCCACTCTCAGCACTCAGCCCCAGTTTTCCAGAGCTGGCGGGGATGTCAGCCCCCGTGTCTGGCTCGGTGAGGAGGTTAGATAGCATCGCTAATCCTCCGAGAGCAAGCTCCTCGATTTATCGAGGAGAAGCTGACATCAACGACTGTGTTGCTAAAACTTGCTGCAGTAGCATCAGGCTTATCAGCTAATGCAATTCCATAACCTGGAGGTCAATGAACTCATTTTAGATGTTGCCAGCTGCATGCAAGATTACCGAACCAATTGGAAAATGGAGAAAGATTTATTACTCCCTCATGTCATACGCTATGTTCGAACTCTTACAAATCAGCTCAGAAGGTTAAAAAATACCTTGAAATGGGCAGGACAGGATTAAGGAGAGATATGCTTTTGTACTACACCGCTCATCAGTCCGCTGTACTCCTTCAGCGGTTCTCCTATCTTTAACCCCTTACCATCCTCCATGTCGAGAATTCTTATTGTCCTCTCATGATTGCTGAACCTGTTCTTTACAACAGCAATCGTCTTCAGCAGCTCTCCACCAATCTCCATATGCCTTCCCAGAATCAGGTAATCTGCAAACCTGCTAATTCCAACTCCTGTGAAGTGGAACTCGCCCAGAGGCTGGGCGATCTTCTGAGTTCCGATGAAGGTTATTCCGAGCATTTCAAGCTGTTCTGTGAGCAGAGAAAGCATTGACAGGAATTCATCTGTTGAGATTGCCATCTCGTCAACAGCGTTGAGGGGATCTATGACGACAATTTCGGGCTTCAACTCTATATCTTCAACAACCATTCTGTAGAATTCGCCAAGGCTCATGTTTCTAACCCGCCTTATAATCAATTTCTTCGGCCTGTATCCGAATATCTCTGCATATTTTCTCAAAACAATATCCTCAGACTCGTCGAATGCGTAAAGGATTCCCAATCTCCCCTTCTCATCGTTTTCCTTGAGGATTTGAAAACATAAACTCGTCTTTCCGACCCCTGTCTTTCCGGCAATGTATACTTTGGATCCTTTATATATTCCTCCCCCAAGCAGTCTGTCAAGTTCATCACTTCCGGTTGAAAGCAATGCTCTCTCGAAATTCCTTGGCCTGTAAACGGGGATTACAGGATATACGACGATGCCCTTGGGAGTTATGCTGAAGTAGTGTTCGCCCAGATGGGCATCTCCACCCCTGTACTTGAGAACCTCCACAGTTCTGAGAACCTTTCCATCCCGGTAGCTTATTATATCCTTTCCAATCTCATCAGTCATCTCTGCCGAAATTATCGTTGTCGCTCCGATGGAGTTGAGGAAGTTCACTATCGAGGAGGTTATCCTGCGGTAAATGGACTCGTTTTTTGTCGCATCCCTCAGAACACCCATCCCATCTATAAATACTCTCTCAACATCCTCGAGCTCTTCGAGCTTCGTTATCGACTCGATGAACTCGGTTATGTCAGCTACTGCATCGTAGTCGTAGAAAATGGTGCCTCCCGCCAAAATGTCCATCTCCTTAACCTTGTCGATGAAGTGAATTTTGCTAAGATCCCAGCCAAACTTCTCAGCCTGAAGTATTACCTCGCCATACACCTCATCAAACGAGATGTATACAGATTTATCTCCCTCAAGCAAAAACTGTAAGCCAAAGATTGTTTTTCCCGTTCCCGGTTCACTCTTCATCAAATAACTCCACCCTTCTCAAGACCACCTTTGAGAACTTCATCAAAACCGGGAATGCCGGAAGGAATCTTCACACAACCACCTCCCTTATAAGTTTATTCATTCGTTTGATGTATTTCAACTATCCCTTTGGCGTACCTGAGCCTGTACATCCTGTTTTGGATGTGTATCTCTGGAATTAACCTTATCTCCCAATCATGACCTATAAGTTTCTTTTCGAGTCTGAAGACTGCATCGAATAGAGTTGAAATGAGGAACTCGTCCTTTTTGCTTTGCGCCCCATCGATCATCATGCATATCAGCTTTTTTGTATTTTTTGAAATGTTCAGAAGGAAATGATATACTTTAGAAACACCATGGTACATTATGAGCTCAGAAATGCATGAAATTATCACACAGCAATTCTCACCCCCCCCCCGAGTTAGAAATCGCTATACTTATTTCATTGAGGTTTATTGGACTGATCTTCATTGGGGTGAAGCTGATAAGCTTCGCATTATTGCATGAATAAGCCTGAAGAATTTTGGAAGGAATGTAGGGGCTTGAGGCAATCCAGACGATTGCGCGTTTAGAAGCTAATTTGGCGAGAAGAGAATAACCTTCAACTCCAGGCTTTGATATTATGAGGATTTTTTCCTCTTCAAGCACGAATGCAAAAAAACTGGAATAGTTTAAATGATTTTCGGTTTTATCTGAAATTTAGTTTTATTAAACTTAATAATATACTCATCAAATTAATATTCTTATTCCTTTTTCATCTATTTCCAAACCAAACTTACCCTTTTGATGAGGCGTTCTTGTTGTTTTTGCAACATGCAGGTAGACTGACTCTACTTCCCTTTCCAGAATTATTGCGTTACCCAAAGCCTGTTGGATTGCAACTTCAAATGATTGCGAATGCATGCCTTTTACAGCATTAACTATTCCCACGCCTTTTGTTTTCAAAACCCAACCGTGAATTCTCTGAATTAAATCGTAAGCTTTTGTTTCTCCATGTAAAAATGCTATTGATGAGATAGAATCAACAACAAACCTCTGATTTTGAATGAAATATCTTTTTATTGCTGACACGAGCTCATTGTAGTCTCTGGGATTTCCCTGGTATTTCTCATCTGACTCCTCTCTCCCTACAAATAGATCAACAAACTTTATCAAACCTTTATCCTCAAAATCCTTTGGATTCCAGCCCAAACTTTCCATGTTCGTCCTGATATCGTAGGGAGAGTGATCTATGCAAAAATAAGTGCAATTAAAACCATCTTTAGCCTGAGCATAAACAAACTGCTGACACAAAACGCTTTTACCTGACCCGACATCTCCCAAGATAAGCAAAGCTGATGGAATTGGCAAACCACCATTCAAAATTTCATCGAGCTCTTGTATTCCCATGGAAGCTCTCATGGATTTTAGTCATTACATCTAATCTTTAATTTTTTGATTTTTAATATTTTTATAAATATCGAAGTTGATGAAAACAAGAAAGCGTGTTAATTAATTAATGCTGAGCCAAAAAGTTATTAAATTTTTGTAGAGGTATAATTTATGGACATAGTCAGCTCGGGGGGGGGGGGGTGAGATTCTTGATCTCAATAAACTGATCTCAAAGTTAGATGGATTAAGAGTAATGTTAGTATACAATTCTCCGTATGCGGTAAGAAGCCTTCTATTCTACCACATACTCCCACACTTTTCTTCTAAAAACCTGTTTATTGCTGTATATTCAGACACAATGTACAGAAGGCTTGAGAAAATGTATGAATCGCTGGCAGAAACGTCACCGCATATAGCAAAGCTGCTTGATAGAGCAAAGATCATAAAAATTGGAAACAATGACAGAATTTCTTTTGGTGAGCTTTATCAGCTCATAAATTATGAATGGCAAAAGTTTGTTGATGTTGTTAAAAGACTTGGTAACGATGATGTGATACTCTTCCACGGTTTCTCAATAATTCCTGCCATGTATGGGAAAAAGGCTATGATCGATATGCTCAAGCTTTTCGACTCAATTTCTGAGAACATCACATTAATAAACAAATACCATGAAAAGCTCTATGATGAAAGAACAGAAAAGCTCATGGGGAGATTTTATGATGTTGTTTTAAGGGTTGAAAGGACAGAGGGGGAATTTGCAGGTTTTGAAGAAACACATGTGATTGGAGTTGATCAGAGCATAGTGATGGACATAAAGCCGGGATTTAAGAGGTTTAAGATTGGAGAAGATTGGAGATTTGTTGAGGTTTAGTAACCTAACACAAGTAACACAAGCAAAAAACAAAAAACTCCAGCAAAAAAATGCTTCTCATGAAACTCGAGGTAAAGAAATACTACACGTTGTTGGTCAGGCCAGTTGTCGTGATAACGACAATTTCTGAAGATGGTAAAGTGAATGCTGCACCTTTCAGCTTTAACACGCCGATAAGCTTTTCTCCCCCACTTTACGGCTTTGCATGCAATCCTGAGCATGACACATGGGTGAATGTAAAGAAAACGGGCGAATTTGTCGTAAATATTGCGGGTAAAAATCTTGGTGAATATATGCACATACTTGAAACTGATTTTCCCTATGGTGTTAATGAACTTGAAAAGGCTGGATTGAATAAGATGCCTGCAAAAACAGTAAAGCCTCCGAGGGTTAAGGAAGCTTTAGCATGGATAGAATGCAGGTTTGAATCTTACCACAAAATCGGAGATCACATCTGGGTTGTTGGAAAAGTTTCGGAAGTAGAAGTGAAGGATGAATTCTGGAAAGATGTTGTTGATGTTGGTAATGTTTTATGCCACATAGGAGGAGAATTCTTTGCGCAGAATATGGAACTTGCCAAATATAAAAGGGTTAGGTAATCTGATACCGCCTTTGTGATAAGATTAACTGTGAATTATTCCTTAAAAAGGACATAGTCAAGGTTAAAAAATAAATTAAAGGGGAAAAGATTCACGTATTCTCATCATATAGAATCCACTTCACAAGGAGATAAGCGATTACAAATGGTAAAACTCCTATTCCTATGTAGATCAGCTTGTACATCGTCAAAAGAAGTGAATCGGGCTCTCCTATTATTAAGGTTCCTGAAACAGGTTTAAATAATACGGATCTATTGCTTTTATACCACTCCCCAATGAATGTTGATGGTATAGCATATCCAACTTTTTTGTATCCTTTATCCGTCTCAAAGGAAACAACGCCATCACTTGCATTCAGTGTAAACTGTTTCCTTCCAGCCGTAACGTATACAGGACCGCTGTATGCTTCTTCTGTAGCTGAAATCCTTATTGTAACTGCATACTTATCGCCTACATCCTCAACTTTTACGTCAACATCAGGCCTCAGATAATACTTTTCGTGCAAGTTGCATGACAGAACATTTCCAAAGGCATCGACCAGTTCTATATTTTTCGTGAAGCTTATCCTAAGGGCTTTAACTCTGTATAAACTACCGACTGTAAAGTCCTTTTCAAGACTTACCTCTGCCTCTTCCACCTTTCTGTCCAGAATTGCCACATTGTTGGATGTCAGCTGATATGCTGGAAGCGCGAGCACCTCGTATGCTGGTTCTGACAAAGCCTCATGCGAGTTTAACGGCTTAATTACTGCATCCTTCACCGTTCTGTATGTAAGAAAAGACATGAGGCCGCCAACAGCAGTCCCATTTGATCGTATCTCTGCCACGAATCGATTTGGAAAGACCCAGTACTCTAGAATTCCTTTCTCATCTTTAAGCATATACACATCTGAGGGTTTGCAGAATTCAAGCGGGATGTTGTCGGCTACGCTTAAAGAGTGATGCTGGGTATAGTGGTATACGTGGGTCACTATGTAGGTTGTGTTGTTTCTTGTAACCTCAACGTCAACCTCCTTTCTTACATTGATGACAGCTTTAATCTCTGCTTTTGCCTCTATCGTATTTCCTGTCGGATGCACTGTAAAAACATCTTTCTTGCTACCGCTCACTTTTCCTTCAACCTCAACAGTTATGCTTGCCCCCTTTAAGGAGTAGTAGTACCTTACGTCACCCTCATCATCGTCGGGCGGAAGCACGATGCGGTAATCGGCAACGTATCCGATCGTGACTTCTTTATCGGCATAGTATGCTGAAGGTGTCTTGATTAGCCCATTAACGGGGATCAGTTTAATGTATGCATCCCTGATCACATCACTGCTTTCTGTTTGAACTCCTAAAGGGATAACGCTTTCATCATCACCAGTTGAGGGAAAGGAGCTTATAAACCTTCTATTCTGCTCTGATACGGCTGATGGGTACTTTAAGAAAAGTATATCGGTGTGCTCAGCAATTTCGTTGAGATCCGTTGAGTTAAAGCTTTCCATCAAATCTGCATCGTCTGACTGGTAATATCTGGGCAGATCGGCAGATGCAGGAATAATCAAGGCAAGTAAAGCTAACAAAAATAGGAGGAACATACTACGAGAGAAAAACAGTGTTCACAATTAGAGCTGCAGAAAGCAGGATAGCAAGATATCTTGCGGTGAATCGCATGTCTCCCTTCACAGCTGCTATTCCCACGCTAGTTGCCACGGCTGTAATGTATCCTGCGTGCCTCATCAACTCCTTTACCGTTGGCAGCACAGCAAGATTGATCGAAAATCCAGCAACTGGATGCAGTGTGAATTTGCTGAATTGAGCGAAGAAGTATGTAGCAATCAGAGCGCATATCCCCAGATAGAGCATAAATGCCACGAGCATGACACCTTCTAAGCCCCTCGCAATCGACTGCCTCTCTTTTCTGAACGCAAAAATTCTGTTCAGCTCGCCCAGTATTGCCAGCATCACATCCGAAAGCCTTCCGCTGACGTAAGCAGTCCTCGCTAACACCTTAGAAATCATTTTCAACTCGTGGCTCGGTGCATTGGACAGCCACGCAAATGCTTTATGCCGTGGTATGCTGCCGAGCATTACTCCAACAATCTTCACATACTTTCCCAGCGGTTCAGACTCATTGGCGGCAGCAATCCTGAATGCGGTGGGTATATCTTTCCCACCCTCAACCAGAGCAATTGTCCGGTTAAAGAAGTGTGGTAGGGATGAAGAAATCTTGCTTTCCTCTGCAATAAATCTTTCCAGCAGTATAGCTGCTAAGGCTGAAGATGCTACCGCCAATGCAACGCCCCAGAATTCAGCATCCTTTAACACAATCCCAGCTGTTAAGCCTGCAGCAGATGCAGCTGGGATTAGGAGTAGGAGGTTCATTCCTCTCCTCTCAACATCTTTTTCTGGAGACGATGCATTGAGAATCACTGCTAATGCGAAGGATGTGAGAGGTATGATCACGTAAATAATCCCTTTAAGTGCCACTACCGAGCCCTTTCCCATCAGCATCTTCGAGGACTCGATTACAATCACCATGATCGGTATCACGAGAGTTACGATAAGATATGCTTCAGATATTGGTCTAATCCTTCCGATGTAGCCGGCAAACCAAACCTTTCTGCTTACCTCAAGTGCAGAAAGTCTATCCTCTGTATACCTTGCAACATCACCTCCAGCCTCCGACACGCCTACAAGCCCCCTCAAAAGCTCTCCAAGCTCTTTAGATGGTGTTGCGTCAGCTACTGAAAGGAGAGCTGCCTTGAGGCTCATTCCGGCATAGATCGTTGCGTAGTAAACCCTTCTGAACTCCTTTGAAAGCTCTCCAAGATCCATTGTAGCAACTTCTCTCACAATCTCTGAAGTTGTCAAACCAGCCTTTGCAAATCCCAGCATTGCAACCAGAGCATTATGTAAATTGGATTCGATCTTCTCCCTTCGCGACGAAATCTTTGCAGATAGAATTGATAATGCCACTGGCTTAACTATTAAGGGAGCAGATGCATACATCAGCAGAGAAGCGAGAAGGCGATAAGCTTCGAATGTCAAAGGTAGCTGAAAAGTGATTAAAGCAATAAAAGCCATGAGGACATGCACAGTTATGCTAACGTTTCTGAGAAATTTTTCAGGATTCGAAACGTCTGCACACAGAAACCTGATTCTGTTTTCTGCAAGCAACTTCTGACTGTATCCGCCGGGCAGAATTGACGAGAGCATAAAAATCACCCGTAAACCGTGAATGCAACCTCATACGGTGTGCTGTCTTGCCTCGTTATCGATGCCACAACCACATCGCTGCCGGTAACATCTTTTGCAACGACAGCTGCAACACCTCTTGCATCCGATTTAACGGTAAGTGTTTTTGCAGTATTCTCTCCATCGGTGAGTGTTGAATTGCTCCTAAAAGTAACCTCAGCACATGGAACTGGGTTGTTGAAGATATCTCTCACCTCAACAGCAAGCTCAGCCGGGACCGTTTGAACCTTTGATGTTATACGGTATAAGTAGTGCTGCTCAGCCCTCTCATTCTCAAGGCTGACAGCTCCGGCAAAAAGTCTGTAGATAACTCCCCTCGATAAAGTAATAGTGACATATCCGTTGCTGTAGCTTACATCAGATATGTAGCTGCTGTTCAACCCGTTTAAATATTCCCTCCAAAAGTTTTCGGGCAGAGAGGTTTTCAGGATTATTTTGATTGGATTTCCATTGTCCGTTACGGAGATTCCCATGCCCCCGCCGCTGAAAACGTGAAAGGTGTACTCTGCATTGGAGCTTGAGCTCTCTGATACTTCTACTTTAAGGAGTGGTATAAAGATGGTTCTTCCGTTAATGAACTCTCCTTCAAGCGAGGAGTATGAGTTCTTTCCTGCAGCAACAACACCGTATTCATAAACCACATATCCTTCATCAGAGAAAGCATAATTTGGTATGTATCTCAGCGAGCTGCCCGTCCAGACGACTTCGTTGCCGTCCCATACAGTTTTTATATCTTCTTCCAAACCGACAGCGTTCTGTATTCTAACCTCCGCCTCATAGCTCTGAAGCGTGCCTGAAAACTCCGAAGGTGTGGAAAAGAATGGTATTTCTGGATACCTTGCTCCAAGCTTAACTATAACGCTCGTCGATTTACCCTCTAAGATTGCATCCTTGATTTTAGCTGTAAGCAGTATGAAGTCGTCTTCAAGCTGAGCGAAATGCTTTGATTCGTACGCTGAGCATATTCCAGGAATTATCATTACTTGGTAGTATGTATAGGCAGCAGTTATCGTAAGCAGGATTATGGCGAAGCCAGCAACGGGACTGACAGCTCTATCGTCTGAGATAATTTTAGGTTTTAAGAGCATTTTAAATTTTGAAACCATGTTATTCACCTCCTACCACAGCATCAGGAGAGAAGTGGTATTTTGAAACAGCATCGATGAAATCTGCCCCGCTCTCGACAAGATGCTTTAGCAGTCTAACCCTTTTGTCAAACTCCTTCTCAACCTCCTTCATGTTCAGCCCTTTTCTCACCGCTATCTTTTCGAATGGCAGTTTGGATTGAATGTGGGCATCTTTTGAAGAATCCCACCTGAAGATCTGCCTCAAAAAGTCTTTGGAATCTGGATCCTCTCCCATATCCCATATTCCTGCACATCTCCTCACAACTTTCTTGCTAATAGAATACTTACCCATCAGAATTATGAGATCAAGAAAGGGAAGCATGGTTTTTGGAACGGAGTAAGGTGGACTTGTAATCCTGTCTACAACTGCCTTAGCAGATCCACCATGCATCGTCGAAAGGCATGTGTGACCCAAGGACATCGCCTGAAACATAACTTCAACTTCTTTTCCCCTCACCTCACCTACTATGATGTACTCCGGCCTCTGTCTCAGGGCGACTTTTAAAAGTGAGAACATGTCAGCACTTCGAGCAACGCTCGGTATCCAGTTTTTGTGCAGGAGAATTATTTCCCTCGTGTCCTCTATGGAAACAATCTTTGCGTTTGGAGGAATGAAGAGTGCGATGGCATTCATTGCAGTCGTTTTTCCACCGGCTGTCCCGCCAGCAAACAACATGCTGCTGTTCGACTCCAGGCACAGCCAGAGAAAGGCTATTTCCTCAGCACTAAATGTGCCCCACTTAATCAGCTGAAGAGGTGTTATCGGATTCCTTCTAATCTTTCTGACTGAAAAGGTGGATCCATGATCTGTCACTTCACTTCTGAAGGTTAGCTGAATTCTGCTGCCGTCGTGCAGTGTTGTATCGGCAATGGGATTTGCTATGCTGAGTTCAATGCCTCTTTTCTGCGCAACTGTTAAAACGAAGTCATCTACTTCCTCTTCCTCCATCACCACATTTGTTGGCATGTTTTCGTATCTGCTGTGGTAGACAAAGATGGGTTTGCCGTATCCGCTGCATCCAACATCTTCTACCTCTGGATCATGCAGAAAGGGGGTTATTTTGCCAGCCTTAAGGATGTCTCTCTCTAAGTAATACCACAGAACCGATGCCTCTTCGACTGATAGCATTCTTCTGCTGACAACGTGCTTAAATGCCTCAAAAAGCGTTTTTTCCTCGTCCTCATAAAGGAAATTCGGCACAGCCTCGAGCACTTCCATCTTTATGCTCTCCAGAACTTTGTTATCCGCCACAGGCTCGAAAACGCAGTAGAAGTACCCTTTTTCATCGTTCGAAACAATAATTGCTGCTGAATACGGTCTCTGCAGCCAGTACCTCTCAACCTCTTCAAATTTCTCTGGTACTTCTCCGACAAGAGGTATCCTCTGCGCGATCAGATCCTTCATAGAGAATTCAACAGGCTTTTTCTTTCGGATCGTTATACTCTTAGGTATACTTTTACTCATAAGTATATTTAACATCCTACTCAATATTTATACTTTTTCGAGTTAAAGAGAAATAAGAAGTTTATGCTTAAAAAATTATAAACAAGCATAGAATAATAAGCAAGTGCGAGTACTGCAGAGTGTTTAAGCCTGCTTAACGTCAAATCTATCCTTCTCCCAACTCTTCTAACATTCTTTCAAACAACGGTTTAACTTCTGGAATTCTCTTTTTAACTGTATCCCACACAACTTTCAAGTCCACTCCAAAATATCCATGGATAACTTTGTCTCTCATTCCAGTCATCCCTTTCCAGGGAATTTCTGGATATTTCCCCCTTATATCTTCGGGTATGTTTTTTACAGCCTCTCCAATTATTTCAATGGCCCTAACAACAGCAAAAACAGTTTTGTCATCTTTGGCAAACTCCTCATAAGACATACCTTCAACAAACTTTAATGCTTTGTTCATTGCATTAACAATGTCTTCTATAAAGTCACCGACTTCTCTTTTCATATATAAACTACCTCTTTCAGTATATGCTTTCCTATCCGTGGCTTAAGAGCAGATTTCATTACCAGATCAACTTTTATTCCTAATAAATCAGACAGATATTCTTCAAGTTCAACAAATTTTATTAAATCCATCTCAGCATCTGGATAAAATTCAACGAGAATATCAATATCGCTACCTTTTTTCTGCCCTCCCCTTACATAGGATCCAAAAACACCGATCTTTTTGACCCCATATTTTTCTTTTAGCTCGCTTTCATGTTTTTTTAGAATTCTTTTTATTTCATCAACTGATACATCTGTTATCATATTTACACCTAGGTTTTTGTTACTTTAAGTTTTAAATCCTTTTCCAAGATTGAATCGAGCATTTCACTCAATATCTCAAGGGTATACAAAGCACCTTCAGACGCCGAGTGTATTGTGATTATCTCCAGTGACTCCAGTGAACTACTCTATCCTTGCGGAAGGGGGTCTTGCAAGTACCAAGAAATAAAAATAAAAATTAAGAAATCATTACATTTCTATCCACCAGCACGGACATCGTTGGTTTGTAGTATAAGGCAATCTCATAGGTTCCTGCGTCAGGTGTGCCGTCATTGTTTGGATCTAGAATTGAAGCTGCAGCAATTATCTGCTCACCTCCTTCGAAGAAGTTGGTGTCATAAGGTGCACCGGAAACCTGATCTTGAGTTACTTCATTTGCTGAAGCTGCATCGCTCACTATTTTGCTGTAGATCTTGTTGCCATTCGAATCATAAACAACAAGCAGTAGATCGTTGTAGTTTATGCGATCTCCGCCGAGGTGTCTGACTATAAACCCATTCGCATTAGCAGCAGTTACAGAATCTGGATGATCTGAGATGTCAAACTGTGCGCGAGGCACTTCTGGAACGTCTGTCATGCTCTGCATTGCGCTCATCAGTGCACCAACACCAAGCACAACAGCAACTACTAAGAGTGCTGCACCTATAACGTTGCTGATACCCCTCTCATCCTCAATAAAACCCATTCTCCTCACCCTATCACCTCCCTTATTTTTCTTCATCTACTTAGATGCATAAGTATAAATACTCTTCGGTATCAGTATCAGTATATGATGAAGAGTATTAACGGAAGGTTGCAAATTGTGTTTGTGGTAATCATGCTCTTTGTAGCTTCAAAGGCTTCAGCTCAGCCGAATTCAGATTATTCAGCTTCATTTCAGGGTATTATCGATGCTCTGAGAATTGTTGGTGGAGCTATATTCACTCTTGCAATGATTTACGGTTCTGCTAAGATGATTGCTGCTGGAGGAGATCCAAAAATGCTTGAGGAGGGCAAAAACATCGTGAAGAATGCGGTGATAGGATTACTAATCATCCTCGCTGCATCAGCAATACCCTCGCTTACCCCACCAAAAATCGAGCCGATATACTTCGACTTTCCGTAGGTGGTTAGATGAAGATAAGATGGTTGAGTCGCAGGGAGAATCCAAAATTCCTTCAGATGCTAAGAGACGCCGGACTTTCAGCGGAGGAGGTCTGCAGAGAATACGGTGTGACAAGGTACAGCATCCAAAAGCACAGCCATGGAAGAACAAAGCCGATAAGAATAGTAGGAAGAGCAGGGGTTGTTTCAGTTCCCGGAACAATTTTGAAGGATGCCGGAATGGATGTGAACAAAGAAATATACGGGTCTTGGTACATCTCCTCTGCAATCTCCCTGAAACTCTCCTATGCAAAGGTGGGCTACAAGCTGGCAAGACACAGGAATTCCATATCGAGAGTCGTCTACATGCCAGCAACCATTGCAAGGGTGATGAAAAGTGGGAGATACCGCTGGAAAGTTTGCGGAAAGGGAATGCTTAGCTTGATAAAGGTTGAAGAGCCCGAAGAAATGAGATACGAGATAGAAGCTGTAGAAAAGATAGGTTCTGCAGAGATTGTTATTGTTAGAAAGGCGGAAAATAAAACAGAGATCAGATACCTCTTACTCCCTCCGATTACAAAATCAAACTACTGCTGCATTGGTGTCGGCGATGACTTCATTGTGATAGTTCCTGATGGTATGCTTAGAATACGCCATCGCAACGGAAAGTTGGCAATTAGGGTTGGCAGAATCAAAGGGCTGGATGTAGGAAAGTACAGGCTTTACAAAGCAAGGTTGACAGAGATAAAGGGAGGGAGGAGCGAATCAAAAGAATGTCTGCTCATTGATTTTCGAGAGGTGACAGGATGAGGTGCGCCAGCAGATCGATAATTGGCATCAGACCTTACAGACGCAGCAAGGTTTGTGCAGAGGATTTTCTCAGGACTTTAAAGGGCGTATACAGCTTTGAGATATGGCATAAGGAGGAGAAGGCGAAGATATTTTTATGCTCAAGCGAACCTCTGCAAGAACTCAGGAAAAAGGTGGCATCCTTTTACCCTTCAGCAGAGGTATACCTTCCTGAAAAGTTCTTTGTGGTTGATGATTTGATCAAGTGTGAAAAGCGTATGCAGTTCTGCATTGCGAAAGCTGAGCTTAAAAAAGCATATGCTATGCCCCTCCACACAGAATTTGATGTAGATCCCTTCAACACCCTTCTGACAGCTATGATAGGGCTTAAAGCCATTTATCAAGTTGTTTTCACACCAGCAGCTCAAAAATGGATGGAGAGTGCGGCAAAAGCTGCAGAGGGGCTTATGAAGGGGAGGGTTGTAGGTTTGCTCGATCCGAGAATAAAGCCACCAAGTGCAGCTGAAAAAGAGCTGGCGAAGAAGATGATGAGCAGAGCAGCACTTCCAGCATTCGCTGCCGAAATAAGAATAGCTGTATTCAGTGAGAATACAGAAGGATATATAAGAAACTTCGAGTCCTTTTTCAGATTGTTCAACAACACGCTTTCCGGACAAGGATTTAAGCTAAAAATACCATTGGATCAGATGGGTGAGCTTGAGAAAATGCGTAGCAGGTGCTTATCGATTCCAAGGTTGAGAAGGAAGGTTGTGCTGTCTCTGGAGGAGCTTGCAGCTTTGGCACATCTGCCGGGAGAAGATGTGCACGTTAGAGAAGTGGAATGGGTGTATACAGCATAGGGGGTTGTAATGTTTAAGCTTGGAATGTCTAAATCAGAAAAGAGATTGATTAAACTCCTGACACTTGCACTTCTGCTCATGGCAATGATTGGGAATGCTGTCGCTCAGTCAGATCAAGTTATTCCGGTTTTCAATCCGGTTGGAATGTTTGAGAGTGGAATGACGTGGCTCATCAATCAAATCGTTGAAGCCGTCAAAAGCAGCATAAACTCTCTTGTTCAGGCAATTATAAAGCTGTTAGTTGAGGTGCCAATCCCGCACAACATGGCAACGAAAGACTACTGGTCTGAATGCTTTGACATTTACATCTCACAGCTTCTTCCGCTCTCGCTGGTTTTCCTTGGAATATACATTATGTTCTCATCCCAGCCACCGAACAGAGTTCTGTTTGAGGAATACGTAAAAAGAGTATCATACGCAACTCTGCTGGCATTTTTTTCCTTCACGATAATAGATACGCTCGTGTGGTTCACAAACAAGCTTGCAAGTCTGATTGTGGATGTTCATTCAGTAAATGTTGCGAATGTCCTCGTTGGTGCATTGGCGGGAGGTGGAGGAATAATAGCTCTGCTTTCTATGGTTGGTGCGGGTGTGCTTGAAGCCATAATTTTAATCATAGCCTTCTTCATTCTCGCTCTCCGAGTTGCAGCGATACAGTTTATAGCTGCAACTATGCCCATATTCTGCTTCTTCCTCATAATAGGTGTTGGTCCACTAAAGAGACTCTCGGATTTGGCAGAATACATATGGGGTGCTGGAGTAATTCTGCCTGTTTTCTCCATCATAGGAGCTGGACTTGTGAAGCTTTTGTTTTACGCCACTGCATGGCAGTCGATAGCTGGTGGAGGAATTATGGGCGCACTTTTCATTGCTGCTGCATTCATTCTGATCCTTGCATATCCTTGGATGCTTACTTCAGCTTTGGGCATGTTTCATACAGGTATGCACGCCCTTTATCCAATAGCAAGACCTTTCTCAGCTGCAATGACTGGATTGGGAATGGCCAGATATATGAGGCACTACCAGGCATTTGGAAGGGCTGCACCACTTACTATAATGATGCCATCAAAACTGGCTGCATGGGGAGCAAGCAAAATGGGGATTGCGGAAAAGTTTAGAAGTGCACATGCATTTAAAGCCAGACAATCTGCCAGAACGTTTGCGGAAATTGGCATTCCAGCTTCTGCATTCGGAAAGCTTTACGAGATTGGAAGTAGAATGCAGGATGGAGATGTTATAACTCCAGACATTCCAGAGGCCAAGTCGGCTTTCAGAACGATTTCGCACCGCATTGGTAGATACGCTGAGAGAGTTGCTGAAAGTGGAGGTTTTGAAGAAATTGAAAGGCTTGAGTCAGTTCTTTCAGCTCTACATGGGAAACGGCTAAGCCTGCAGGATGGGTTGCTTGAAGCACTGAAGGCTAACTATGAATATGCCGTAAGGAGGAGAGATTTTGGAGCTGTAGCACTTCCAGCATTTATTCTTGCTGCAAGAGACACACCAACTCTGATGAACTTTCTTAAGCAGATTAAGCTTGTGCAAGGGGTTTTAAAAAGTGATTTCGCAAAAGCGTACCTTGCTACATATGGTGTTAAGCAGAGAGACGTCGAGGCTGCGATGTATGGGGACGAGCAGGCAGCGAGAATGATAGTAAATAGGCTCAACGATGCCATCAATCCAAAATCGCCAGCGAGAGCATATTACAACACATTTGAAGTCCTCCTCAATGAAACCGCAACAGAAAAAGATGTTGCAATGGCTTTGGGAAGGGATTTGGAGATATTACACTGGGATTCAGGAGAGGGCTTCAGAGGTGTGGGAGGAGAGGAGAGGTATAACAGGATAATAGAAACGATAGCCGAGGCGGCAAACGAAAGGCCGGAAGTTGTGAGGCATGTCGTAGACACACTGGACGATGAAGGGATAGAACAACTTGCAAGGCAAATGTTGTCAAGCAAAAACAGAGCGATAGAAGTTTTGGGTGAAAAGGCGATGGAGGATGGAATAAGTCTGCCAGAGATGGACAAGGCAGAAGCGGCGAGAAGGCTTGCAGAATTCATAAGAGAGGGTGGCTACTTAGTCGGGCAGATTGAAAGCGGTATGGCAAAACATCTAAAGGATTTGACTGCTGAAACGGCAAAAGAGCAGGCAAGGCTTACCTCATGGAGAGAACACATATCCAGAGCTGCCGGAGACTTCCACAAAACGCTTACTAGGACTGGACATGCTATGGTTTACGATGACGACTGGTACTATCTTGAATACAGGTCGATGCTCAGAATGAGGCCACCCCCAATTTCGCCGAGAAGTATAACACCGAAGTACTTGTGAAGTTGTAAGTGGTTAACAATCTGAATGAGAAGTATTTGATATTAAGCCAATACTTACAGCATAGAATAATTCTAAAGAATTCAAAGCACATTGTAGAGAAATTTCTAATCCTCTTTTTTAATCTTTTATTATTTGGGAAATAAGTGATCTTTCTTAAATATAGCATCATGCCAAATTCCTGTACTTGGGTCTCGAATTAGAACATCAAATACTTCGATATTTCCAACTTTACGTGGACCAGAAATAATTCTTATTATGTATCCCTTTTCACTTACAAAGATAGTATCTCTCAGTTTAGCAGTTCTAGAATAAAAAAATATTGAAATTAAAGAAATTATGAAAATTACAACTATTTTCACCATAATTGCATTAATTTGGTAATAGCTAGATATTGCTAATGATAAAACATCAACAGTAAGTAAAATAGCTGAAGCTATTAAAGTAATCGAAATAGCAAGATATGTATTGATTTTTCTCTCAAGTCTAGTACTAATAACTTCTAATCTTTGTTTAGAGATTTCTTTTAAAATTTTCTCATCCATAATTAATCTTAGAGTTATTCAGGTTTTATAATTTAGGATTAGCAAGTAAGACTGAATTTAATTAATGAAAGAAGCTATTTATATTTTAAAAGGGTTCACCGATGTTTAGTTTTATAGAGTGACCCCGATAAAATGGAGTTCACGGATTGTTTTGAAACACGATATTCTATACTAGGAGTAGTAGTTGCATATCGCCTTTAATTTATTGTTCTCAATTCTATGGCCATGAAATTTAAATCAAATTTTTCCTATTCCGTAGAAGTGTTTATCGTGCAGTTTCGGAATTTCTTTTAATTTTTCTATCAGCTCTTTAGGTGGCTCATTAATACATTCAATCGGATATCCTAGCATTTTCTTGGCTTTTTCAGCGATTGAAGAATATTTAGGGTTCCAAATGAGAATCTCAAACTCGAGATGCATTCCTCCACATTTAAAAAGCTCATACCCATATGGACCCAACCTCCTTGAAATGAGTAAAAACTGTATACCGTGGTAATCTGCTACTTTTTTCTTGTCTGTCAGTATTTTCTCAAAGTTTGGATATGAAACTCTGTTTTTTACCTCAATTCCGTAAAACACACCTTCCTTGTAGGCTATAAAATCAAGGGTACTCCTTCCCGGATACTCTCTTCCACGAAAATACTTGGTATTTGGCTCTTTAGAAAGTGTAATGAACCTTGCTTTGGTCAGAGCGGCTTCGATTATCTTTTCAGCGTATGCACCCATTTCTTCGCTTTTTGATTCGAATTCCCTGTACACTGGAATGTATTTATTCTTAATCTCGTCTTTTATTTTGTTTATTCTTAAATCTTCTCCGAATACCCATACCGGATAATTCCCTCTAGGAGGATACTTGGCAACTCTCAGTTTGCCCTCCTTTTTAAGCTCTTCTATCGCATTCCACGAAACGTTTTGCCATATCGAGTGTTTCTCCTCCAGAAGTACTTGGATAGCCCTCCTCATGAGAAACCTTTTTTCATTGACCAAATCCAGAACTAATGGCTTGGCTCGATCTATGTGTTTTCTGAACTTCTCAGTATCTTTGTTTTTATCATTGGCCATGAATTCGCCACCTGAAAAAGATATTGTAAAAATTTTATATTCAGCATATATAAACATTACTGGACTGGACATGTCTGATTACCACAAAGAGATTAAATTAAAATTTGAAAGTTTGATGGGAACTGTTCTGGAAATTAAAAGCGTATCGATTTCTTTGCATAACTCAATCCTGCCAATAGTATTGCCGCAAGGACGATTACAGCCATCACAGCATATTCCATTGGCATACCATCTTTTATCGCTTCCCAGACTATCCAAAGAAAAACTCCAAAGAGTAAAAACGTGAAGATTGTTATTACAGTAGACATGTAGCGACTGAGCAAGTAAAGGCTCACCAGCCCCAGAACAACAATCCACCAGTCCGTGTTTAAGAGGTAGTAGACAACGACAGCAAGAATACCTCCAGTTATTATTCCATCGAACACGCCAGCACCACCTACTACGCTTTCGAAGCTGTAGTTTCTCAGCTTGTATCTGTACTTCCACCTGCCAATCAGATACCTTACTGTATCAGATCCGATCAACGCCCCAAAAACTGCAAACGCAAATATCAATGGATGTGATGGAACGCTCCAGCCAAGATGGCTTAAATAACCAGAAGTTCCCCAGCCAAAGAATGCTGCTGTAAGAGCACCGACGAGCAAGTCCCCATCTATACCTTCTTCTGCAAACCGTGAAACGACTGCATATGCTGGTATTACAAACATGGTAAGGTAAATTGCAAAGAGGTAGAGCGCGTAAACGTTCATGTACGGTTTGAGTGCTGCTGAAGCTATTATAAGCGGAGCAATGCATCCAGCTGCATCGACAAATTCTCTGTGGGTAATTCTTGTTTTGTAGACGCATTTAGCAGCATAGATCTTCACACACTCATTTTTAATCTCTCCAGACTTCTCAAACAGCTGAACTCTAAGCTTCAATGCACCCAACAGCAGCACGATGCCCCATAATACTGCTGCATCTTCTATATCTCCTAAAACTAAGCTAAGTGCGAAAGGCCCAGCAAGTACGACGTATAAAACCTTATACAGTACTTTAGTCTCCTTAAGACCCGAGAACATGAAGGATGCAAAGTAAACGATGAGAAGAAGATCGATGAAGTCTTTATTTATTGATCCAATCGTTGAACTGATGAATCCAAGTTTGAGATTGATAGCATGGTAGAATGTGCCGACAGTTTTGTATGAACTAACGCTGAAGAACACCCCTAGTAGTGTTAGTAAGGTTACCACTAATGCACTTGATCTAGCATATGAATTGCTCAGCATTACTAATCCTCCTTCTCAAACGACCAAGTTCTCTTCCAAAACACCGTAAGCCCACTTAATCTTCTCACCAAGCCTACTTACAGCTGATTGTATGAGCTTTAGCGCAACCAAAATGCTGCTCACAACAAGCAGTGGTAGAAGCGTGCCCACAACACTTGCAGATGCCAATGTATATCCTGCTAGAACTCCGAATCCAAGTAGTGCCGGAGATGCTATTTTATAAACGGCCCTAGCTATTTTGTATTTTCCTGCAATGGTTTGATCAGCATTTTTAATTACGTAGCCCATGGTAAGCCCGCTATAGTATGCTGCCCCCTTCAATGCCTTCTCTGGTGTCCTCTCCCGCTTAACCTTTGAAATCTTCCTTAAAGCCGTTTCATTGGCATCATTGAAACCCTTTTTTACTTCATCGTGGATGTTATCACATTCAGGTAAGTTGTTTAAGTTGCAAATCGCATCATGAACCGTGCGCATAACGCAGCCAGCAAGGTACATTGCTGCAGCTCTGTCACCTTTCAGTTTTTGCGAGCCGATAGCAACTTTAGAGTTGTCACCATTTTGCACCCACAGCGCTCTTGCAAGCCTTAGGAGGTTTACAGCTTCACGTATAGCTTCCTCGCGACTCTTTCTTTCCCTATTCTCTATGGAATCTTCCAACCAGCACGTGGCATAAACACCCTCTTCCAGCGGTTTAGGCAACTCTGCATACATCCAGCTCCTCTTTTCTCTCTCCTGTATGAAATCTCTAAAGGCTTTATCACCAAGCAGTCTTTTCTGCACGCATACAGCATAATCCCAGAGATCTAGCACACTCTTGTTGATCAGGTAGCCTTCTCTTCTTGCAACATCAACAGCTGCCTTTACAAGAAGCACATGAGTGGAAATCAACATTGTCTCTCACCAAAAAGAAATTTTCAATCTTTCTAATCAACAGCTTATTTACAGCAGAACCATGTCCTCAGGAACTACTACCCCAGCTGACACGTTCTCTCCTAAATTCTGCGTTAATATTTGCGGAAGCGCATATTTTCCTTGTTTGAATATGGATGCCCAGTCCAGATGAGTCAGCCTGAAGTACTCGTCCATTATTTCCGAAATATGTGGCGTGGGCACATTGGTATTGAGGTAGATGTGGCAGTGCAGCGTGATTTCTAATGGCTGAATCGTTCCGACATGGGTTGATGAAGAAACGAGAAGGCCTGTTCTCTCGTTGAAAGATATTGCAGTTCCCTCGCCAACATTCCTGTATTTTCCATTGAATTCGAATAATCTTTTGTTAGGAGACTTGTTTACTCCAATTATGTCCATTACAAGATCGTTCGGCAGCATTGGAATGTTTTTAATCACCTGCCAGATTGGATCTCTGCCCTCTTCTGGAACTCCCTCAAGAATTACTTTCTCCATCATCTCTGCCTCCTCATCTCTTATAATGCCATCCTTTGCAAAGACAAGTCGCTTGAACTCGAACTTCCTCCTTTTATCTATTTCTTTAAATCTTCCATTGAAGATGGCTATTTTCTCCAGCAGCTCGATGATGATATCGTAGAACGTTGTTGGTGTCAGCTTTTCACCTCCCACGGGCTTTGTTCCAGTTGCTATGAACCTTCCGTAAGGATCCGTTAATGCACTATAGGCTGTTGCAGATGCCTTCATCTTTGGACGCCTAGATACATCGTGATATGCGTAGCAGGATGAGCCAGCGGATATTCCTCTTATCGGTGTGTCAGCTGCTTCATCAAGCACCCATATTGCTGACCCCGTTCCTCCGAGCTTGATGTAGCACTGTGAGGCGATGTTGACGGAAGCCGGATAGGCAGTATTTCCACTTTCAGCCATCTCGTTTATTGTTTCAGCCATGACAGACTGAACCCTCAATGGATTGAAGCCAAAGATTCTGTCAAACAATTTGCTTCTGGACTTATAGTAAACCTCAGATGCGTAATTTGAAGGCAGAACAACGACTGTAATTAGCCTATCCTTAAATGAGTTGAGCTTGGGTCTAGCTTCCATGATGGCTGACGTGTAATCAGTTACTTTGGTTCCGGTTTCAATAAACCCTCTATCTCCTACTCCAGTATATGGCTTAAGCTCCCCCAGCTTTAAGCCTGAGTAAGTATTTTCAACTTTATTAAAAGCATCTTCCACGAGTTTCCGGTTGATTTCGTCTGGGTAGAACACAATGTACCTTCCGCCAATTGCTCCGGCGAAGGGGCCGTGTTTTCTCAAGGCACTATGTACTCTGCTGATGGCAACTCTGTTGTGCCCTCCAACTATAACGTAGAAGTTGCTCCCCGAAGGATAATTATACTCTTTAAATCCCATATCTGAGACAGTTATGGGTCCAACAAACTCAAGTCTTCTGTTGATGAACTGTATAGGCTGTATTCTCTTGATAAACCCTAAGGATTCTTTGACTCTCAAATCAGGATCCTTTTTGAGGTTGTCTGGTAGAGTCATGCCCCTTCTAAATTCTAAGAAAACACACTTTCTGGGATAGGAGAAAGTTCTCTCATAGGATGGGATGTAAACGTCAAGCATCTCATCCTCAGCGGTGATAAAATCAATACTATACCTAACTCTCCAGTATTTATCTCCGCTGTACATTTTACTTCCATAAGGGAACTCCTTTTCTCCAGCCTTGAATCCGCTCTTCCCCATAAGTATTCCTCCAGTCCAGTTGGGCAGAACTCTGACCCTGATTTCTGACTCTCCATCAAGTTCGTCAGCTTTACTGATGATTTCGTTAGATAAGGAAATCATTACTCTTGTTCTGGGATCTATGTACATTGAAGGATACCCATTCAGAATAACAGCTTGAATTCTGAGTGCTGATTTATAATTGCTGTCACTCAGCATGTCCTTCTTTAGAATGTACCGGTCTCCTATTTTGATAAGTCCTTTTTTGGTTAGGTGTGTTCTAACCCTGTTCTGCCACGCAGCTTTGATTATTCCAGATTCTACATTCTCCACTCCCACCACTTTAGGAGCGTATCTGCTCAAACCCTTCTCAATCTTGCTTATTTTGTCCTCAGATAAGTTTAAGATGGCTATGTCAAAGCTGTCTGTAAGCTGTTTTGGAACAACAGCGCAGTCAACACCTTTTATGTTTAAACGATTAGCAATTGACTGGAGAAACGCTCGTCTATCGGCCTTTTTCTCTGCAGGTATATTCTCAAGTCTTATATAATATCCCGGAATTTTTTCGGGTAACTTAGCCCTTGAGCTGTATAGGTTAAGGTACTTCATTACTCAACCTCCAATTTAGGTGTTGACACATTACTATTATTACATTCGACGATCAAGTTTAAAAATTTTTCTCAACTGTTATCGAAACAGTCAACTATATAAGTTTAAATAAAAAATTTGAGTATTATGAAATCAATCAACTATAGACATTAACGCAATCGTTGTACAATCACCAAGTTTCAAGTATCAAATACCTAATGATACATAGCTATTCAATGCAGAGATAGAGAGTTTAGAACTTACAGCAAGACTTCCATCAGATACGCGCACTATCCAGCGAACTTTTCATCTCTTATTTAAGCATAGAAGAGGAGTAGTACACGTTTCCCAACAAAACTGTTTATAAGATGTAAAAAATCTTTTGACCTTGTAGCAGATTGGAAATTTTATGATGTCTTTAAAGGAATCATAAACTGTCAGAGTGGTGATTATGAATAGAGAAGAATACCTAACAATACTTGGAAGCTAAGAAAGGCTGTAAAGAGATTACTCTCTCAAGAGAACAAAACTTAAGAATTTTTGAGATGTTTATTAGAGCGAGATTTGCATGTTCAAGAAGCTGTTTGGAAGGAAAAGAGAGAACATCAAATCAAGATTAGGAACAATGGTCGGTAAAGTTGTAGAAATCACAATGGAGGACGGAACTGTTTTTAAAGGCGTTCTGGAGAGGCCTAACGAAGTTGTACCTTCAGGAACAAAAGTTAAAATTTGGGTAGAAAATGATGTGGTAGAAGGAGAACTGGTCGAACCGTCCAGAGTTCCGGATTACTTTTTTGCTATGAGGAGTGAAGGTAGAAAATTGGTTCTTATCAACTCGAATTGCGTTGTGGAGGTTAAAGAGTTGTGAAGCATCTATTCTGGACAAAAGATATCTGGAAGTAGAGACAGTTGAATACTCATCAAAAGTACGCTCTTAAGAGACTTGTTACCTTGCCACGAAGTTTCATGGCAGGTAGAGTTATGGTGCTTGTATAAAAAACTCCAAAAACCATTGCCAGTTTTGATACCAATTAACATTTTTTCATTTAATTGAACAAAAACTTTAAGTATTATTAAATCAATCAACTATTGTGTTTAGAATGGGGCAAAAGAGGAAGAACAGAAGACCACCTACAAGAGATGGGCTGAGAAGGTTCCAAACTATCCCGCAAGTTTACGAAATTCTCGACAGAATAGGCAAACTCTGTGTGTAGGCAAATCGGCAGATTGAATTTAAATTGAGTTTAGTAAGAACCAAATTGGAAGGCCACACCATGAAGAAGGCATACATAACGGTATTGGGAAGATCAACTTGGGCACTGATAACACTTACTACGCCGTGCTGAGTGAGAGAGCTTACTATCCCGATGTAATTTACATCTTCGCCGAGGAGATTTACGAAAATGGCCTCAAAAAAGCTGTAAAAGGAATAGAAATTCTGTCCAAGGAGTTCGGCTTCAGGCCGGAGATAAAGTGTGAGGTTATAAGAGAGGCAGATTTCGTGGAGGCAGGTTTGAGGATAAATTCCACGATAAAGAGTCTAAAAGAAAGGGATTACACGGTAGCGATAGACATAACTCCAGGAAGAAAGGCGCTTGTTGCTGGAGCTTTGCTGTCTGCAGAGAAGATAGGCGTTGACTACGTCCTCTATTTGGCAATCAAGAGCCTTGAGAATGCAGCAAAGCCATACAAGATGATTCCCCTGCACATTCAAAAGCTAAAGGACTTCATGGAAGACGTTAAGGCATATAGAAGTGGTGGAGATGGATGAAATAGTTTCGAGGGATGAGCTGCAGATCCTTTTGAACATGGAAGATGAGGTGAGCGTGATGTTCCCCTTCTACCACAAATTCGAGCTTTTAAAAGCAAAGTCAGATGAAGATGGATACAGGATTAAGGTGCTTGTAGGCAGGCAAGAGTTCGATGTGAAAAGTTCTAGGCTTGGCGATTACTCGAATGAGATGCCCAACTATAACGATTTTCTCGAATGCCTACTAAGCTCGGGAGTAATGAAATATAAGAATGAGGCTAAATTCATGAAGAAAATCAAGCATTACAGGGGAATGAGTAAAAAAGTCTACTTCTGCCCAGACACAAACGTGATCTACCACAGATTCATATCAAACTCCTCAATCTTCAGGCAGAACGAGATAGTTTTAGTTGATGCAGTAAAGGGTGAGATAGAAGCTAATCTTAACTTCAAATTCTCGCCTCATCAGATACATGAACTCAAAAATCTTGTTAGGTATCAGAGCTTCCTGCTCGATGAATGGGTGAATAAAAGGATGAAGAGATCAAGAAGGGCTGCCTACATAGCCCTCAGAGAGCTTAAGAGAGTTAAGGATGCAGCAATAAGCATTGAAGGAGCTGGAAGTTCAGACAAGGAGGAGAACGATAGGATCATAGTTAAATCCATCAAGAGGTTTGAGAGGGAGAAGAATGCCTTACCAGTGCTGCTCACAGCCGATGTTTCCATGACTGATCTGTGTGAGATTGAGGGTGTTGAGTATTTCCTATTTGAAATTCCTCATGCGATTAAGGCAGATTACTGTAAGGCTGAGCAGATGCTTGAACTTGTTTATAATCTTGCCGTTGTTTTCGGTGTCATTAAACTCAACTCAACACTTATATTTGGTGAGTTTAGGGGAAAAAGCAGGTATGAGGAGCTGAAGCTGAAGTTTCTTGATGATAGGATTGCTAAAGAGTTCAGGAGGGATCTTAAAATATGCAGAAAGCTGATGGAGTTAAAAATCGAAAGATAAGGGCTATTATATTTGATATGGACAACACGTTATTCGATTTTGTTGAGGCTAAAATTAGGGCATGCAGGGCTGTAATTGATTATATCAGTATCGGCAGCGAAGAGGAACTTTTGCAATACTTCCTTAGCGGTAAATATGGCTTTGAAGATCACAGAAACATTGCAGAATACATGAGAGATAAAGGTACTTACAGCAAGGAGAAATTTGAAGAGTGCTGCAAGATTTACGAGGAAGTGAAGCTGAGCAGCATAAAGCCGTATCCTCATGTAAGGGAAACGCTTGAGAAGCTGAAAGAAATGGGATTAAAGCTTGCCGTTGTAACAGATGCTTGCAACGGCAATGCAATAGATAGGCTGCAAAAGACTAAATTGCTGCATTTTTTCGATGTTGTTGTTTCAAGCTGACATGACTGGGAAAAGAAAGCCAGAACCGGATTCAATTAAACTTGCCCTTGATAAGCTTGGAGTTAAAGCCGAAGAAGCCATTATAGTTGGAGACAGCATAAGGAGAGACATTGAGGCTGGGAAAAAGCTCGGGATGGTTACGGTTTATGCCGCGTATGGAGATAGGAACTTCTTTGAGAGAGAAGGTAGAGAGGCAGATTTTGTGATTTATTGTATGAGTGAGTTGATGGGCGTCCTTTGAATGAAAAACCTAAAATCTAATGTTTTTATCTGTATCAATTTTCGGTGAATCACCCCCTTGTGCGAGCGAGGGGCTTCGGGACGGGTTTGCCGTAGCCTTACCGCCCCAAGGGGATACTTTGCCGGCGTTGTATTGTTATTTCCTGCAACTATCTCCTGCTCCCTGGTTAGATGGGGTTGAATGAGAAGGCACCTCATGTTCTCGTTTTGCACGTTTTTTAATCCGTTCAGGAGATATTTAAGGGTTGAGAGTGCTGTGAAAGCGGGCTTTCATCTCTGCCCTCACGGACGGAGTCTTCCCGCCCGCAAAAGATAAAGTTCCAAGAGGTGTTGGCTTAAGTTATAGGGTGCTTACACAACCTCCAATCTAGTCTCTTCTCTAATCCATCCAATCACCAAACAACCAGCTCATGAACCTTTCCACACAAAGAGACATAGCCAAACTAATTTTCACGAGAAATAAACCGTAAAAGTTATGTAGGAGGAGGCATGAGCCTCCTCCGGGTGAAAATCATGGAAATCCCGCTCGTAGTCGACCCAAACGACCCCAGGAGGCAGTTGTTGGATAAAATACTTAACATTTTCGAAATGCGAAAGACGAGAAAGATCACTGCAAGATTCACACAAATAAAAACTGCAATCAACTGCATGAAGATAACTCTTCACCTCCATGTTCTCAACCAGAGTCTCTCACGTTGTTGAAGAATTAGAGCAGAGAGAGGATTTAGGAGAGTTTCTGAGAATAAAGGAAGAGATAGTACCGGAAGCCGGATACATCTACTCCTTCCTTTTGAAATTCGATTTAAACGACTTTACAGCCATGATTCTAAGAATTCTAAACTCTATAATGAAGAAAAGAGCGAGAAACACTCGCTTAATCGAGGGTTATTGCATCAACTTTAAACTCTCTGCCAATTGAGGGTGGCTATGTTCGTTGCTGAACCCATGAAAGGTGTTAGAAAGGATGCTACAACGGTAATGAGCAGAGCGATAAACTTCTTGTCAATGTTCTCACCTCTTTAAGTGCTCTTCCCCTCTCAGAAAAACAGCTATTATCAATGAGCTTATCACAGGAAGCCACATCATTGTTGAAAAAACGAAATGCATGCTGTCCACAAATCCTTCAACCATGCCTATAAGAGGAAGGGGATTGAATTTGGCGAGCGAAACGAGCATTGACATTGTTCCAGGATCGGGGACGAGGGTCTCGTAACCCGGCAGGTAGTTTTTCATGTTGTGAGTAACTAAAACTCCTCCAACAGCTACACCCATCGCTTGAGCGAGAGTGTTCATAGATCTGAGAGTTCCGTTTGCCATACCCGCTTTTGCTTGTGGAACCGAAGACATTGCTACATTGAAAGCTGGAGAAGTTAGCAACCCCATCCCAATGCCCATTGGAATTAATCTAAAAAAGAACTCCCAGTACTTAGTGCTTACATCCACATCGATCATGTTGTACATGCCTAAAGCGAACAGAATAGGACCCAAGCTCATCATGTATTTCGGATTTATCCTATCGCTCAACCTTCCAGCAATGGGAGCTACAAACGTGTTCATGATAGGAATAGCGATCATCCAGTATCCGGCTTCTTCAGCACTCAATCCCTTCAATCCCTGAAGAAAGTAGGGAACAACGAAAAGCGAGGATGAGATTCCGAGAAATATTATAGCCGTGCCGCTAACGCAAACAGTAAAATTTCTGATCTTGAACAAGTTGAGGTCGAGAATTGGGTACTCGTAATTAATTTCTCTTATTGCAAAGGCTATTAAATAGGGAACGGCTATTGCGAAGCAGGCTAAGGTTTTCTGGTTGTACCACCCCCAATCCTGACCCTTTATTATTCCCAAAGTGAGTGATCCCAAGCCGATTGCCAACAAAATTGTGCCTGCTAGGTCCATGGGTACTCTTTCTTTTGGCTTTAGAGGGGGTAAAAGCATGAAAGCCAAAGCGATTGATGCGATTCCAACGGGGACGTTGATGTAGAATACCCAGTGCCAGCTAAAATGTGTTGTAAGCCAGCCACCTATTATTGGGCCTAAAGCGAAGCTCGATGCAACCAGTATCGCATTCAAACCCATCACAGTTCCTCTCTGTCCAGGAGGGAAAAGTTCCGTGGCTATTGCGAGCGTATTGGCGCTGAGTATCGCCCCGCCAATTGCCTGAAAAATCCTGAACGCTATTAAGGCACTTATGCTCCACGATTGTGCACATAGAAAACTGCCCAAAACAAATGAGCCCATTCCGAGTATGAAATACCTATCCCTCCTAACCATGTCTCCTATTCTTCCAGCTAAAACCAGTAATGTGACCATTGTGAGTGTGTAGGCGTTCAGAATCCACTGCAGATCTGACATCCTCGCATGAAAATCTTCAGCTATTCTGGGCAATGCCACGTTGAGGACGCTAACGTCCAGCAAAACCATGAACAGTCCTAAGGCTACTGGCAGAAAAGCTAACCAGCTTTTCAGCAGGCTCACTTTGCTCTCCTCCTTGCAAATCTGAATCCGGCTATAACGGCTATCGCTATCAGTACAGTTGCTGTGATTGTAACTGGATTCAACAGGGGTTTCTCCTTCACTTCCAATGAGACCGTTATGGGATTCGATTCGTGAGTGTATCCTGCATCATCGTCGTATTTAATTTTCACAGTCGCTGGATAATAGCCAGTTCCAGCATCCTTGTCGACGTCTATCTTGAATTTGGCTATTGAAACTTCATTTGGTTTTAGAGTTCCAATGAAGTATAGTCCGGGCTGCAATCTTCCAATCAATCCGCTCAAAGAGCTACCACCAGCGATTGTTAACGGTGTAGAAACATCAAGCTCAACCACAGCGTTGCGGATTACTAGATTACCAGTGTTTTTGATTTTAACAATGACTTCGCCAGTTTCATCTGGGTAGAGGTAGCTTTCAATCGAGAGCACTTCGAAATGCGCTGTCTTCGACTCTACGATCACCGGAATTTCAGCTATACTCACCAAATCTTCCGCATCGGTTAAGCTGTACCTTTCAATTAAGTAAAGCTCGTAAGGGCCACTTGTCGCTTCGTCGGAAACAGAGAGTCTGAATTTTATTTCTTTAGATTCGTTGGGTTTCAGCTCATCAATAAAAGATACTGAGCTGAGTGGTGTTATTGAAGAGTCGGGAGTTACGATGGTGAATTTTGCATCGGTTATAGTGTCGTTCAGGTAGTTCTTAATGAAAATGTACACATCCCCCTTCAATCCGACCCCAAGGTTCTTCACCTCAATTCTTTCAAACTTCAGCAGTGAGTTGGGTTTTACCTCGACTTCTATGTACTTCTTTTTGCTAACCTCTTCATCCCCCAGCTCATTTCTGTACTTCAACATTAAGCATGCCCTATATTTTCCTGCTGGAGCTTTCGATTTAACGTAAAACAGAACGCTCTCACTCTCACCCTTCTTGAAATAACCTATGTACGGAGTATTTTCAACCTGAATTAGTGGATTGTTAAAGGACAAGATCGCTACAGCATCACTTACATCTTCACCAACGTTTTTAATGCTCACCAAAACGAATCCTCTTGAGGGTATTTTGGATTTGGATGCTGAAGTTTTCGGGATTGTTTTTGGCGACGTGATTAAACTAACTACCCTCGTAACAATAAAGAAATCATTGTTAACGACCTTTAATCCGATGGATTGTGAAAGAACTATTGGCATTCCAGCGGATGTTTTGAATTTCAGAATGAGTGTAGCCGGATACGTCTGATTTAAAGCCCCGTCTATGACATAAACCTTGAACGATGCTTTAGCCACTTTATCAACATCGATGTCGCCCAAATAAGCTGACATGGCTTTCGTGTTCGGTATCAGTGGCGGCGTTGTGTTTATGATGAGAACCGCATCGTAAATTTTGTTGTTTCCCGTATTTTTAATTACAACGTCCACTTTCCCCTCTGAACCTGTTTTTAGCGATGAATCTACGGATACAACGCTGAAATCGTAGTCTTTCCTTACTATTTCAACTTTTAAGTATTCTACATCAAAATCCTCATGATATGAAACCACCACACCGGAAGAGGTTATGGTGTATGTGACCTTGTTGTACCTTAATTTCACCGGAATGTTGTATTCTCCGAGCTTTGCATCTTTATCAACTTTAACCCTAAACGTTGCTTTGGCAATTCTCCCAGCCGGTAAATCGCCGACCAATTGAGGGTTCACGGTTTCGACTTTAATAGGCCCAGTATCATCCATCTCAACCCTTAAATCCTTAGCTGTAGTTACGAGATGAAGTAATTGGGATGTGTTCTCGTTCAGCGGGAAATCTGTTACTTTACCTTCGTTCTCGATCAATATGGTTATTGCCGTGTCATCTCCCAGATGTAATTTTCCATCGCCAACGATTGAGACATGGAATTCTACTTCAGCTGCGCTCGCCACTCCTGCCAGCAAAACTAAAATTGCTAGCGAAAGCAGAAATCGTTTCAAGCTCTCACCCTACGTATTTCAGCAGCTTCAGCCAAGTTCCAATCTCCAAAAAGCTCCCCTCAACGTTATTTTCCATCTCTTTGAACATCTTATACGGAACTGCAAACGTAAAAACGTCATCGCCGAGCTGCCTTCTAACATTCAGTCTTGCATCTAAATCTGTCAAACCTATAACAGCCCTCGGATTCTCTGATTCCGCTTCTTTATAGGCGTATATTCCTATCTGGTGGCATCCAGCACCCATCGGAACAATAACATTATTAACGCCATCCCTGCTGTAGTTTGCTAGGATTATCAGAGCAGAAAGCTGATGTGGATTTGCGATGAAAACAATAACCACAGGCTCATCATCCTCATCTACCATATTCAAAGGTTTAAAAATAACGTATTTCTTTGGGATTTCAATTATGGGCAATTGCTCAACGAATTTTTTAACTAACTCGGGAGATTTTATGTATCTTTCTCCATGCATCATTTTCTCGAATCTATCCTTTCCGACCATGTCACGTAACTTTTCAATTAGTTCTTTCCCTACCTCCCACTGCTCGAATCCGGTGGATAAGAAACGACAAAAACCTTCTATACCACCAAGGAATTTCTCATACTGGTTTCCAAAGCCCAAACTCGTTCCGCCTCCCTGGCAGCCAAATGTTTTTCTGTCGAAAACAGCGGTCTTGCCTTTTGCTGCTCTCGCAAGCATCCACATTACACATCCCCATTTACCTCCTTTAAATTGAACAGCATCCTCAGGTTTTCTATCGCTCCAGAGAATTGCAACAGGTTCGTATTTCAGCTTTAAGGCTTTAGCAATTTTGCTTTCCACGTAAATCACCTTTCAATGGCATTGCTTTTTGGTGTATAAATGTATCGGTAATCGATAGTCGGTAAGCGATACTCAAATTAATTGAAATCATTTTTATTTTAAATTTTTAAGTTTTCATATTACCTCGTCGATAATTTCTTCAACTTCTGATTTCGACTTTTCAATTTCTGCAAGTAAGTTTATGAATTGTGCCCAATTTCTTAGCTCGTATAGCTTCATCCAGAGTTCTCTTTTCATACTGATGAATTGGAACATTTTGTTGGCTTCATCTTCGCTTATAATTCCTGAAGCTTTTAAAACCTCGATCTTCCTCAGAATTGCCTCCTTTTCCCGTTTTGATGCCTCCTCTAAAACCGCTTTTCCTTTTTCGGAAAGAGAGTAAATCTTCTTGTTTCCTTCAACCCTTACATTAAGAAAGCCAGCATTGGTAAGCTCCTTTAGGAGAGGGTATACGGAGCCTGGTGATGGCTTCTTCGCTTTGGCACTAATCTTCTGAATCAATTCGTATCCTGTAGCATCGCTTTTCTCAAGTTCTTTAAGGATTAAAAGCTTCAGAATTCCCCTTACCCTATCTTTCTCAGCTTCTGACACCAGCTTAATTTTGACTTGAACGTATAAAAATATATCGGTTACCGATATGCTGTCAACTTGCCATAATATTTTCCACTCCCACGACTGCCCACCTATTACCGAAACTGCTATTTCAACCTTTTCCGCATCGACAACTTCAGCTATATTGTTTATAGAGTTTACAAAATCGTCCACATCGCAATCTAAACAGCCATACCAAGGACCAAAAGAGGTTAGATCGATATCTCCCAAATAAATGATTTTAACATTGTCTTCAATTAAAAAGCAACAATGTCCTACTGAGTGACCAGGAGTATGAATTACTCTAACGTTTGTTTCTCCAAAGTTATCGAGTGAGATGCGCATTCTCGCATTCTGGCGAGTACCAAACATGGAGATAACTCATATGAGTTACAAAGCTTGATTAAACCTGCAATTAACTCATAGCTACAGAAGTTTCTAAACTGAATAATTTTGGACCTTGCCTAAGTATAAACTTCCCATCCTTGAAGTCCCATACCCAGCCTGAATAGCCATACCCTCCAATTGGCTTTGTAACGAGTGCATCTCTCCAAGTCACAGCTCTAGGCTCGTTTATACTTAAAGTGCCAAACTTTCCAAACGTATAATCTTCAACATCTTCAAGATAATCTGCTCCCTTTAAAGCATTAGCAATCCATCTCGCCTCCTTTTTCCCATATATTATTGCCCTTAATCCATATTTGCTATCTTTTGCAAGAGCAACAGCTTTTTCTGCACTATCAAACTTACATACATAGCTAACTGGCCCAAAAACTTCTTCTCGCATCCCAATCATGCTATGATTTGCATCTGCAACAATTGTCGGATATACGAGGTTACCATCGATTTTTCCACCACAAATTATCCTAGCTCCTTTCTTTTTCGCATCTACTAATTGTCTCTTGATATTCTCAACTGCTCTCCTACTTGCAAGCGGGCATACATCTGTTTCAGGATTTTTTGGATCTCCTATTACCAAACTCTTTGTTTTGTCCGCAAATTCATTGATAAACGTTTCATAGACTTCTTTCTGCACATATATCCTCTCTGGAGCTATACATGCTTGCCCAGAGTACATGTACTTAGTGGAGAAAAGCTCCTCTACAGCAGCCTCCAAATCTGCATCATTTAAAACGATAAAAGGATCGTTGCCCGGTCCTTCAAATATGAGTTTTTTTCTTCGCTTTTTTGATTACGTTTTCATACTGCAAAACTGTGGAATCCGATCCAAACGCAACTATGGCTTTAACCTGCGTACTTTCAATTGCATGCTTCATAAACTCTCTTCCATGTCTGTAATCGAATTTTATCATCTCACCAAATATCTTGCCATACATATTTTCATATAGCTTCGCAATTCCCGAGCCTTTGGATGAGAATTTCACCGTGACATTATTCCCAACGAGAAATATGGATGCTATGGCTATGTTTAACCAAGCGCTTCCATTGTAAGGTAAAGTCAGTGCAACTTCTTCATCTTCCCTACAAATTGGCTCCCTATCTTCTATCAACTTTATTGCCCTTCTAAAATTTCTCAATCGATCAACTGTAAGTTCAAATTCAACAGATATATCTTTAAATGTAAACCCAATATCGTTAATTGCTGCTTCAATTAGCTCATCCCTTTTCTCAACCATTTTATCTGCAAGAGCAAGAACGAGTTCTAATCTATCTTCAAGCTCCATATTCCGAAGTACAGCATATCGTCAGATAAGTATATCGGTTACCAATATACTTAGGGTGTCTTTTTTAACCCCTATCCAATAATAATCTTACAAGCCACACTAATTTTATAGATAGCATAAGTACAATTTTGTGAACATGTAAACTTCTAAAAAATTCTAAACCAAAAAACGAATCATATAAATGAAAAAATTTAAAAACATAGCTTTTACAAGCGATTAATCGGTGATCTGAGTAAAGACACCGGTAATAGTTGAATTTAGAGATGGCAAGTTCAAGATCTTGAAGAAAATCGCTAAGAAGCTTGAGAAAGATGAAGTAAAGAAAATTCTGGCAAGAATAGGATAACATCGTTGATAAAGTTGTTGTCATGCTAAAAATCCTGTTATCATCAACTACTTCGTGGAAGAGCTTAAAAACAGGAAAAGCTCAGAAAACTTCTTAATATATCTGAGGTTCCTGATATTAAAGAATTGTACAATTTCATGGCAAAATTCGAAGAAGAATTCTTTAGAAAGTCAATAGGGCAGATTATCAACTCTTTACAGAAGCTGGCTGAGTGGTGAGATCACAAACACCCTAATAACAAATTCGGGTTTTGACAAAAGGTAGTCGTCAACGTTAATATCAATCTCTTTGTAAAGTTCTTTGGTTTCAGAGTAGCTGAATCCCCAAGCACATCTGCAGTCGACTTTGCTTCTCACATCGTAAATAGAGACTTTAAAACCGTTATCGCTCAAAAGATTGTATGGTTGGCTTCCAGCCATTTCAGCACGCATATTTGAATCATGATTTTACCTTGACCTCGTATTTAACCGTTCCGTAATTATCAGAAATGCTGGGACTACAGTAATTGCGGCTATCAGACAGAGTATTATAGCGACAAATGATAAAAATCCGGCACTCTTTGCTATTGGAAAGTCCGAGAACATTAAAGCGAAGAATCCGGCTGCCGTCGTTAGGGCGGAGACTGATATAGCTCTACCGAT
>QMZC01000009.1 GCA_003662995.1 Archaeoglobales archaeon | reverse complement strand
TTTATTTCCAGAGGTACTTTGTTTCTCTCGAAGATTTTTAGCTCTTCTACAATTTCCTTTACTTTTAGCATAATAATGCATGATTTTAAGTATCTATAGTTTTATACTAATGTGGACAGGTCTGAGATAAAATAAGAATAAAAAAGATAGAATTAAATCCAAAGTTGAACGACCACTATTATGTCGTCCCGTTTCAACCTCATAATACTCGGCACCCTTTTTGGGATAACGGCCTTTGACACACTACTTCTCGCATTTGCCATACCCCGATTGATATCGGAGTATGGCTTCTCTCACTCTGCTGCGGGTCTCCTTGGAACCATACTAATGGCAGGTGTGGGTGTTGGAGCGGTTGTGCTTGGAGCTTTATCGGATGTTGTTGGCAGAAGGAAGGTTATATTTTCATCTATCATTATTTTTACACTGTCTACAGGCTTGTTGAGTTTTACTGGAAGCTATTCATTCTTTGCAGTTTTTCTCTTCAGCTCTGGATTTGGACTTGGTGGTGGTTTGACTTTAAGCATAGCCTATTTGCCTGAAGTAATTGAAGAATCCTTAGACAAGTACATGTGCTACTTCGAATCTTTTTGGGGTGTAGGGGCTTTAAGTATCGTTACAGCCTCGTACTTTCTTGTACAAAGTCCTTTAGCAGAGCTTTTTTTGATTGGTGCCTTGCCTATAGCTCTATTACCTCTGTTTTATAAACTTCCAGATGTTAGGGTGGAGGAAAGAAAGAGCGTGTCAGGGAATGTAAGGAATTTAATATTCAGTTACGGTAAAATAACCATCATTATTTGGAGTATCTGGTTTTGTGGTGTTTTCACATATTACGGCGTGTTTTTGTGGCTTCCCAGTATAATGATGTCAGAGATGGGATACACAATTGGTAATACAATACTCATACCAATTTATGGTATTCAAATCGTATCTCCACTTGTTTTGTCGTTGATCATAAAAGAGAACAACACGGAGAGGTTGCTAGCAGCTTATTCTTTTGTGGCAGCAATTTCAACTTTGCTTTTCATATATTCTAAGACTCTGATGTTTGTGGGAATGCTGACCACTTCGTTTTTCAGCATTGGCGGTTGGGTTCTGTTGATCTTAACAACTCAGAAAAGCTATCCGCAATCAATCAGAGGATTGGGCGTTGGATCTGCTGCAAGTGTTGGAAGGGTTGGGGGAATAATTGCACCATACCTGACGGGATACTTGATGGATGTATATGGAACATTTAAAATCCCCTTCTGGATATTTGTGCTCCTCTTTTTAATTATGGCTATGTTAGCTTTATCCATCAGATTTTTAGACGGAAAGAATTAAATTTTAGTTCACAACTCCAAATCTCCATGTTTGTTGATAAAATTCACCATCCCACCCTCATTGAGAATTTTAATCATCGTTTCGGGTAGTGGTCTAATTTTTATCTCATTACCACTCGTTAGATTCTTTATAATTCCTTCAGACAGGTCAACTTCCAGTTCATCTCCATCGTTTATTGAATCTGTGTCAACGATAACAACTGGCAGTCCAACGTTTATCGCATTCCTGAAAAATATTCTAGCAAACGATTTTGCTAGAACTGCTGAAATTCCTGCAATCTTTATTGCCAGGGGGGCGTGTTCCCTACTACTACCCATTCCAAAGTTTTTACCCCCAACGATAAAATCGCCTTTTTTGAACTTTTTTGGGAATTCCTCATCAGCATCCTCCATCACGTGTTTCGCCAACTCCTCCATTTTGCTCCTCAAGTGATAGTACCTGCCTGGTGTAATGTGGTCAGTAGATATGTCATCACCAAACTTCCAAGCTGTCCCCCTGAATTTCATTGTTTTTAGCTCAACCCCTGAAATAAAAAGATTTTTAATCGCAATTTTTAAATTTCAATTGTGGCTACTTCTTGCTAATTTCTAGCCGCCGTGGCTTAGCTGGCAGAGCGGGTGATTCGTAATCACCAGGTCGCGGGTTCAAATCCCGCCGGCGGCTTGGTTTATTGGAATTAAACTATTTAGGGATTTCACAAGCAACAATTTACCAAGATTTTTAATAAATCTAATCCTTTGATCCACTTGTTCCCAAAAAAGGCTACTTCAAACACAAAACTCTTTCTCCACGATTCTCTTTAAATCATCTTCCAAACTCCTGTAAAATCTTTCTTTATCCTCAATTGGCAAAAAGGCATATCTCACACTCTTCCTGTTGCATTCAATTTCTACGTATATTACGATTTCTCCATTATATCTCTTTTCATAAACCCTGATAACGGAATTTTTTGGCAGGATTTCATCCAATATTTCTTTAAACCTTGGAAATTTCAATTCCAGCCATAACACTGTCTTAACCAAAATCACATTAGTAGTTGATTTAACAACCTAAAACTCTTGTGGTAAAGATTTGTGGTAAAGATAAACTTTTAAAACGCAATTTTAATAGGCTGTTCAATGGGTGAAATCCACTGGGCTGATGTAGTTGCTAAGAGGTTGCTTGAGAAAAGCAAAGAACACAGAATAGCTACCGGCATTTCACCATCTGGGCACATCCACATGGGAAACCTCAGGGAGATGCTTACAGCCGATGCAGTCAGAAGAGCTTTGATTGATGCTGATGGCGAGGCAGAGTTAATTTTTATTGCTGACACGTTTGACCCTTTAAGGAAGAGATATCCATTTTTGCCACAGGAATACGAAAATTACGTTGGAATGCCACTAAGCGAGATCCCCGATCCAGAAGGTTGCCACAAAAACTATTCAGACCACTTCTTAACACCGTTTTTGGAATCCTTGGAGATACTCGGAATTGATGTAATTCTTGAAAAGGCTGATGAAATGTACAAACAGGGGAGATACAATGAAGCAATAAGGATTTCTTTTGAAAAAAGGGATCAGATTATTCAGATTATCAGGGGGGTTACTGGTAGAGAGGTAGAGGATGACTGGTATCCATACTTGGCAATCTGCAAGAAATGTGGGAGGATGAACACAACAAAGGTTGTTGGTTACGATGACAATTGGATTCATTACAAATGCGATTGTGGGTATGAGGGCAAAGCATCGTACAATGGAGGGGGAAAGTTAACTTGGCGTGTTGACTGGGCAGCAAGATGGTGGATTTTGGGCATAACTTGCGAACCCTTCGGCAAAGACCATGCTGCTGCTGGAGGGAGCTACGACACTGGAAAGAGGTTTGCAAAGGAGATTTTTAGGATTGAGCCACCATTTCCAGTTGTTTACGAATGGATTAATCTTAAAGGCGTGGGGGCGATGAAAAGCTCTAAGGGTATAGTCATACCGGTTAGAGACATGGTTGATGTTTTACCTCCTGAAATTGTTAGGTATATTATAATAAAAGTTAAGCCTGAAAGACACATAGAATTTGACCCTGGTATAGGCTTGCTCGATCTAATTGACGAATTTGAGAGAGCTTCGAAGCTAAAAGATAGAGCAGTAGAACTTTCAACGGTTAAAGAAGTTGAATATTCCGACGTTTCATTTAGACATTTAGTTATTGTTGGGCAAATAGCAAACTGGGATGTTGAAAGGGTTTTGGAGATTTTGGCAAGAACGAGTTATAAAATAGATGAGATAGCAAGGAGGGATGTAGAGAGGAGAATTGTGTATGCCAAGAGATGGCTGGAGAGATTTGCCCCAGAAAGGATAAAGTTCAAGGTTGTCGATGACGTTAGCAGTCTCAAGAATGAATTCAACGAAAAAGAAATGGAATTCCTAATAAATTATGCTAAAAGGTTAAATAGTGAGATGACACCTGAGCAAATTCACACCTTGGTTTACGATGTGGCAAATGAGATAACGATTAAGCCCTCAAAAGCCTTCCAAGCAATTTATAAAGCAATACTCGGTAAAACCTTTGGGCCCAGAGCGGGATACTTCATTAAATCGTTGGGCATCGACTGGGTTAAAGAGAGGTTTAAAAGCCTGTATGAGGCAAATTGAGGCTGGTAGCTATTACAGCTATTTAACCGAAGGCTGTAAGCTCTGCAGAGAAGGGGCAAAGCTTGTTTTATTTATAACTGGATTGTGCAACAATTCATGCTTTTACTGCCCGATTTCAGAGGAGAAGAGGGGTAAAGATGTGGTGTTTGCAAATGAAAGGAAAGTGGTTACCATTGATGACTTTGTTGAGGAAGTTAATTTAATGGATGCTGAAGGTGTTGCGATAACTGGTGGAGAGCCGTTACTTAAGCTTGAGAGGGTCTTAGAATTTTTGAAACTTTCAGATTCCTTAGGCTTACACTCCCACCTCTATACATCAATTCCAGCCAAAGAGAGTGTAATTGAAAGTCTATCGAAGTTCTTGGATGAGATTAGATTTCATCCCGTCGAGCTAAAGAACGTTGGGAAATACGAAGAATCTTTGGTATTAGCAAAAAAACATGGAATTGAGGCTGGTTTTGAAATTCCTGCAATAGACTACAACAGCCAAGTTGTTGAAATTTTAAACAGGCATGATGCCTTTTTAAATCTAAATGAGTTGGAATGCTCTCCAACAAACTTTGAAGCTCTAATAACCAGAAATTTTGAAATAGAAGACTACTATGTTGATTGCAATGAAATAGCCAAGAAATACGAAATCGTTGAGAAATTTCATTACTGCACAGCAAGATTTAAGGATTCAGTTCAGTTTAGAAGGAGACTTTTAAGAATGGCTCACAAATTAGCTAACAATTCAAAAATTTATGAGGTTACGGATGATGGCACAATAGTTTGTGGGTTTGTTGAAGGGAATGCTAAAAACATTAGCAAAGCAAAGAAAATTTTAAGAGAAAATAGACTTGAATTTGTTGAGGTCGAGAATGGCATTGAAGTTTCAATATCAACAATTGAAAAGTTGGGCGAATATTTAAAAGCTGAGGGGCTAAGTCTTAGTGTAATTGAGAGGTACCCCACATCAAAGAGAACTGTCGTTGAGGTTATTCCACTATGACGAGGTGGAGGTGTGAAGGAAACAAAAAAGGAGATTGAGTATAGGCTCAGAAGATACCTTGAAAGGGATAAGAAGGGAATTAGAAAGGAATTACTCAAGTTACTCTTGGATAACAAAAAGTACACAACTGATGAAATATATCAAAAATTGAAGGATAAAGATTTGGATTTGAAGGCAAGAGGCGTATCAGCGATGGTTGGATTGATGAGTGCAAGGTTGGGAATTTTAAAAATGGAGTTAGGAGAAAAAAACAAGTACTACTTGAAGGAAGAGTATGCTGATTTAGTTAGGTCAATTTTAAAGGAATTTGAACGATAATGAAGTTGATTTACAAGATATATGAAAAAAAATTAATTGAAGAAATAAAGAAAAATGTTTTGCCGAGACACATAGCAATTATAATGGATGGGAATAGGAGGTTTGCTAAGAAAATGGGTTTACCACCAAAAATTGGCCATATTTTTGGTTCAAAGAAGGCGGAAGAGGTTTTAAACTGGTGCTGGGAATTGAAGATAAAGAATGTGACGGTCTATGCATTCTCAACTGAGAATTTTAACAGGAGTGAGGATGAAAAGAAAAACATCTTCAATCTGGTTGAAAGAGAATTGAAAAGGCTTGCAAACGATAAGAGAATCCATCAAAGTAAGGTTAAGGTTAAGGTTGTTGGTAGAAAGGATTTACTGCCAAAGAACGTTTTAGATGCAATTAAATATGTGGAAGAGAGAACAAAGGAGTATTCAAACCACTTTTTGAACATAGCATTGGCTTATGGTGGTAGGCAGGAGATAGTAGATGCTGTTAGGAGTATACTGCGGAAAGTCAAGGATGGGTTGGTAAAGGCGGATAAAATAGACTCAAAATTGATTGAACAAAATTTGTATGGGGAAGATGGGTATTCAGAAGTTGATTTGGTTATAAGGACTGGTGGAGAGCAAAGGCTATCAAACTTTTTGCCCTGGCAGTCTGCAAACTCAGTTGTATATTTCTGCGATGTTTATTGGCCAGAATTTAGGAAAATCGATTTGCTGAGGGCTATAAGGACTTGGCAGTTTAGGAAAAATACTACATATCAAATTTAACAGTAAACTGTACAAAGAAATTTGAAGAAATTCGATTACACAAATTATTTTTCAGTTTTGAAAATTTTGTGTCCTTCATTCTTATTTTTTTATTTAACACCAATTCACAAAAGCATATCCAAAAAGTTAATAAAATAAACGTTACATTCTAACCATGAACGTTGTTGGACTTGACATTGGGACTAATTATACAAAGGCAACTAAGGATGGTAAGAATGTGACCATTTTTCCCAGCATTGTTGTTTTTGGCGAAGAGAAGGACTGGAGTCTAAAAGGAGAGACTAGAGATGTTTATATTGGTGAAGATGCTCTAGCAATAGTTCAAAATCTGGAAAACATTGAAGTTTTGAGACCGTTGCACGAAGGGAGGCTAATTCACGACTCATACTTGGAACTTGCTAAATATGCTCTAAACAGATTAGAGGCTAAGGAGAACTTGATTATTGCTACGGGATTGCCTGTTAAATCTTCAAAAAAGGAGAGAGAGCAATTGATTAAAACACTAGAAGAAAACTTATCTGCCAAAGTTTTACTGTTTCCAGAGCCGGTAGGTACATTGGCTTATATGGGTGTGGAGACGGGGGTTTGTATTGATATCGGTTTTGGTACAACAGATACTGTTGTTTTGAGCTATATGGAGTACTTGAAAGGAGACACGATGTTGATAGGTGTAGATAAGCTCTATGAGAATTTGGAAATCACAATCAGAAACAAGATAGGTATAAGCTTGACACCAGAGGAGATGACAAAACTGTTGACTATCGAAAATTACGAGATAGGCAGAGTTAGAAGTGGTAAGAAGATTTCTGTCTCGCACGAGGGTATTATGGGCGAATACTACGAGCTTATGAAGTCTTGGGTTGACAGAATTTCAAACAGGGTCAAGATGTTGCTTGAAGGTGTCTCGACCTCAATCGTCGAGAACATTGTGTTGACTGGCGGCGGAAGTGCACTTCCAGGAGTATTTGAAGAATTCAGCAAGAGTTTCGAGGAAATTGTAGAACTGAAAAGACCTGATGACCCGCTAATTGCCAACTCCAAGGGCTATTACATGTTAGCTAAAACGTTGGCAGGTGAGGTCGAAACCAAGGAGTTGAAAGAAGAAAAAGTGGAAAAAGTTGAGGAGACAGTAGAGGAAAAGGGGGAAAAGAAGAAAAAGAAGGGCAAATGATATAAATTATTAGGGATTATATACGATAGATGAGAATTATAATTGACATTCCATCAGATTTAGAGAGTAAGTTAATTGAGAAATGTGATAAGGTAGGAGTCTCACCATCAGAATTTGTTTATTCTTTATTGGAATGGTATTTCTACAGAAGGAAAGATAAAGTAAACAGGTCTGAACTCAACGAATTTTTAGAGACTGCAAAGAAGTGTGGGATGGAGAGGGTGAAGTACTGCAAGTACAGTGATGGAAGTTATTGTGCAGTTGAAGTTTTTGATGATTTATTTGCTGAAAAAGAGCCGGAATTAATTTCACCCTACAAGTGCTTGTTCTGTCCCTATTTTGTTGATAGGCGCAAGGATAAAAAGAAAGTTGAGTTTAAGGAGTTGAGTGAAGCGAAGATGTACGAGCTTGCAAAACTTGCTGCTAAGTTTGTAGTAAAGGTTTATGGTGACAAACTGGGATACAAGCCAAAGTTTGTAGTAGATGAGAGTATAGATGAGAAAGATGTTGAACCGAGAGCTATCTCTAAGAAGGGGGTGAAAAAGCTTTTGGAAAATTGGTGACATCAATATTGGTAAGATTGGGTTAAACATTAACGGCGATTTGAAAGATGGGGAATTAATTAAAAGAGCTAAAATTGCGAGTGAAGCTGGAATTAAAATTGTTTGGATTGGAGAGTTCGAGGGATTTAAGGACCCATTTTATGTTGCCGAATTAATTGCTGATTTTGTTGATTTTGTTGGGTTTGGCATCTTATCCCCAATAAAGAGAAAATATAACGAGATTTTTAGGCTTTTAAGCAAATTTGATAGAAAAATCGTTGTTGGAATTGCTCCTGGCAACTTTAACAATCCAAAAGAGGCATTGGAAATGACCATTGACTGCATCAAGTATCTAAAAAAACGTTTAGAAGTGCCAGTCTTGGCTGGTTGCTCTTCACCAATCATAACGAAAAAGTCATCGGAAATGGCTGATGGGATTCTGTTCAATTACGTGAAATCTGAATATATCCGGTGGATTTCCAAATTTGTTAAAAAGAAATTGTTTATAGCGGCTTATGGGCCAAGTCTTATTCTGCCAAGCGAGTTTTTTGAAGATTTGTTGATAGCCTCAGCCATTGTTGTTTCAAGCAAAGCGTTTGTAAAGGAGTTTGGCTTTGATGAGTTGTTTGAAGAAATAAGGCAAATTGACTTTCAAAAGCTCGTCGAGATCAGACAAATGGGAAAAAGCATAAAACACACTCCGGATTACAAAATCTTAGACAGATATTCAAACATTTTACTTGAAAACTTTACGATCAGTGGGGATGTAAATAGCATTACAATCAGAATTAAAGATTTGCTAGAACACTGCAACCATGTAATCTTGAGCGATCCGTTTTTTAGGGATGCAAATTCCATGAGGTTGTTAAAACACGTTGCTGATGTAGTTACGAATAATCCTTAAATATCCTCACAGATAATCTAATTAATGGACTTATTGAGGACAGAATACGACATAAGGCACATTCTGGCAGTTTCAAGAAGAAATATCGATGAACATGCCTTGATAAGGATTATCGTTTCATCTCTCGCAAGAAAAGAGGAGATTTTGAACGTTACAAAGAGGGACTTCAAGAGGGTGAAAAGGAATGGATTTGAATTTTATACAGTTAAGCTTACTGGAACGAAGACGAGAATTATGCCGATAGATGGTAAAACTTACAATATAGTCTCAGAAATCTGCAAAAACAAGAGAAACAAAGAGAGAGTGTTTAACTATACTTCCAGAGAAATGGATGAGATAGTTGATAAAAATTCGCCTCCAGACAAAACCTACAACGTTGAAAAGCTTAGAAGTGGAGTGATTGAGATATTGAAGGATTGTATGTTCTTTGGGAGCATTGAGTTTGGGGAAGACTTGGATAAAACTGCCAATTTCCTGCAAGACTTTCATCCAATGTACTCAGGAATGTGGGATTTAGATGATGATGAGGTTTTGGAGGACTTTGTTTTGAATTTCTCAAAGGTTACTGGGATTAGGGATGCAAAAACGATAGCAGAATTGCTGAATGAAGATGTAAAAAGAATTGATTATGTTTTAGCAAGGAGGTAGAGCATGAGATTGGAAGAAATTGTAAGTTTCTTGGATGAATACTTGGAATTGGAGAAGTTTAAAGACTCATCAAACAACGGACTTCAGGTTGAAGGGGTAAAGGAGGTAAAAAAGGTTGCATTTGCGGTTGATGCTTGCCTTGAGGTGTTTAAAAGGGCTACTATGATTAATGCCAACCTTGTTGTAGTCCACCACGGATTGATTTGGGGCGGAATAAGTTATGTCAAAGGAATCGTCTTTAGAAGATTGAAATTCTTGATTGAGAATGGAATCTCGTTGTATGCGGCACATTTGCCATTGGATGTGCATAAGGAAGTGGGAAACAATGCAATGCTGTTGAAAATTTTAGGTTTAAATGCCAACAATCCGTTTGGAGAGTATAAAGGTGTAAAAATTGGGTGGATGGATTCATTTGATGAACCAAAACCACTTGATGAAATTGTGAGGTTAATAGAAGATAACCTAAACGTTAGGGCTGTAGTTTTGGATTTTGGTGGAGACATTAAAAGGGTGGCAGCAGTCTCAGGAAAGGGGGCTTTTGCGATCAATGAAGCGGTGGAAAGCGATGTAGATTTGCTTATTACGGGTGAGGCGGAGCATGAAGCATACCACACTGCAAAGGAAGGAAAATTAAACGTAATCTTCGCTGGACATTATGCAACAGAAACGTTGGGCGTTAAAGCTTTAATGGATGTTGTTGAAGGACTTGGTGTTGAAGTTGAATTTATTGATATTCCGACTGGTTTGTGAGACGGTATGGTTTAAAGTTTTCCTATTCTCATTAATAAAGACCAAAATGAAATCAATCTCCAAACGTTATAACTGGGGAAGTTGCAATCCTCTTTGCCCCCAATTCTCTCAAAATTGGCTTTAAAAATTTAACCTTGGCTTTGTCAAGTATTATGTGCATAGCCACACCGCTCTTAGCTAATTTGGAGACTGTAGGATCGAAACCTTCAGCAGTCAAAAACTCAAGTAACTTTGGTATTGCATTTTCATCGGGAACGTTGAAGTATAAGCTCACCAAATTCCTTGAATCTAACACCTCCTTTAAATCTGTAATCAAATTTTCCATCAGTCTTCTCTTCTTTTGATCTTTGAATGACTCAGAATTTGCAATAAAAACTGAATATACTTCTTTCATAACAACATCAATTATTCTGCACCCATTAGCCCTCAAAGTCGTACCAAATTCAGTAACCTCCAAAATCAAATCAGCTTCAGGCATTGGTGGCAATAGTGATGCCTCAGTCTTACCGATTGGATCAAAGACTATAGCATTCAGTCCGACTTTCTCAGCGTAGCTTTTTGCCAATTCAGGAAATTCAGATGCAAATAAAACCTCTTTATCTCCAACGACCTCCTTAAAATCCTCTATTGTCTTTACCTCAGGATAAATTTCTTCTGAAACTGCAACAACAAGTTTTGTTGGTCTTAAAGGCAATTTTTCAACCAATACAACGTTCTCCAATCCGTATCTCAGTTTGGAATTTTCAAATATGTCTTCTCCAGTAAATCCACCATCCCCCTTACCTTTCATTATATAAAACGGCATTATTTGGGGACGGACCTGCTTGAAAACTATTTCTGGATGGTCAACTCCGATAAGGTATCCTCTTTCACTTTTCTTTAGCTTGTAACCCGCTTCGCACAACGCATCCCATACGGGTTTTTCAAGGTGACCGTCAGGGAAGTAAATCTTGAGCATGAGAGCAATTAATTGATACTTTTTATAACTTTTTTCGCTGGTTTGACGTTTGCTAGTAAACTTTTTTAAAGTGTTGGGCTACACAAAATCATGATGAGTTTGAGGGAATCGTTTGTTAACTTGCTTGAGTCGTTCGATTATTCGGACAGTGTTGAGGAAAGAATAAGGCTCTTGAGAAGTGCTATTGGCAGACTCTCAAACATTTTCTATGGAACACCAAAAGAAGACATCTACGCCGATCAGGTTAGGAGGATAAAGCTGAGACTGAATGAATTAAGAGGAAAACTCGGAGAATTTGATGAAAATACGGAGTTTCAGTACTGGAAGGAGCTGATGGATACGCTGGAGGAGTTGAGGGACGGAGTTGAGAGGATAGCCGTCAAAGAGGGAATAATCGAGAAATAGTTACTTCAGTTCATTATAAGTTTTTTTCAACAACAAAGCATCCTCCTCAAGATTTGGGCTCTCGCATATCAGAATACCACTAGTACCAAAATCGATTAATGCTTGGAGCAATTCTTTGTACCTCATGTCCGAATCTTTTAAATTCAGATGGCTCTTTTCCCCTTTCAATCCGTATTCAATACCACTCAAATGTATATGCATGTTTTTTATGACATTCTTTCCAACTTCCTCAACTTTTTCAAGTATTGAGCAAAATTCGTCATAGCTGTTATAAATTCTGTACCTTGCGTGAATGTGACTGAAGTCGATGCAAGGTAAAACCCTCTCGAGTTCCTGAGATAGTTTAACAACTTCATTTAAATCTCCAAACTGCGTCGGCTTTCCCGTGGTTTCCGGTCTTAAAATAATATCTATTCCGTTTTCATTCAAAAACTCAATCACCTTCTGAATTCCAAGCTTAACCTTGGCGTACGCTTTCTCCTTTGATAATTTCATGTAATAGCCCGCATGGAAAACTACACTCCTTGCATTGAACAAGCTTCCAATCCTGCAAGAGTCAACAATCCTTTTAACACTCTCCTCAAACTTTTTCTCATCACTTGCATTCAGATTTATGTAATACGGGGCATGGACTGTAAGCTTAACATCAAGTTTTTCGGCTACCTTTTTTAGTTCCTCTGCTGTTTTAACCCCCATTTTAACACCCCTAACGAATTGTACCTCCATTGCATCCAAGCCAAGTTCCTTGATGGTTTTAACCCCGTCAATCGTTGATCTCCCTTTTGAAGAGTGCGGAACACCAGCTACACCAAACAGCATAAAATAAAAAGAGAAAAGTCCAATAAAAAAACTATTTCCTGTAAACTTCTCCCAGATCCAACTGTATTCTTTCACTAATTAAATCTGTAATCTCTCCCAGAACACTCAGAAGTCTGTTGTACGCTTCTAAAAAGTTGACAACACTCTCTCTTGTATTCAGTTTTGATTGAATCTCTGTTAATTCACCTAGTATTTGCTGATCGAATTCTCCAGAAAGTTGTTTTGTAACAAAACTCTGCTGTTTTTGCTGAAATTCTGCCAATAACTCCTGAGCAACTTCATCTTCTTTCAACTTAGCCTCAACTTCCAAAAACTCCTTATACACGTCCAATTCAAGAATTGCATCAGCAAGAGCCAACGCTTTTTCTTTTACCAAATCTTCTACCATTTTTTTAACCACCTATTCCATTTCCCTCCCCTTTTCTTTACTATTATTTTAATTTTTCTGTTGGCTATTCATAGAATACCTTCCAACCTTAACAACTCCCTCTTTATCTCAACACCACTGCTATAACCACCCAAACCTCTTTTTGATACAACCCTATGGCAAGGAATTAGAATTGGAGTTGGATTTTTACTTAGTGCCATTCCCACTGCCCTGTATGCTTTGCTGTTCAACTTCTCTGCCAACCCCTTGTAAGTCATAGTTTTACCGTACGGTATTTTTGACGTCTCATTTAAAACCCTCTCAACAAATTCAGACACTTTTAAGACAATAGGGTAATTAAATTCAACTTTTTTCCCACTAAAATACCTCTCCAAATCTTTTTTTAATTTCTTTACCAGCCTCGACTCGATTCTCTCATCAACTGGTTTTCTATCAAATTTTACCGAAATAACTTTTTTATCTTGAACAATAACGTTAACGTAGGTCAACCATTCAACAGAAAATTGCTCCACGCACATTAGACGTCCTTGCCAATTATTTCTCTAATCCTGTTTATGCCGTCTATCGCTTCAATGACTTCAGCGACAGCTTTTGGAACGTATCTCTTCCAGTCATCTCCATTTATCATTTTCCTCCTAATTTCTGTTCCCTGGTATTCCACTCTGTTGTACATATGCGTACCTTTAACCTCCATCCCAGCTTCTTTAAACAGTCTCTTCACAAGTGGATTGTTCGAATAAACAACATCAAAGGGTGGGACCATCTCCCTGACATGTGCAACCCACAGACTATTTCTCTTAATATCTTCCAAAGGAATTATGTACACCCTTTTTTTAATATCTAACTCATTCAAAGCCATCGAAATCATCAAGACTCTTTCACCAGCGGTAAATGGATTTTCAAAGCTGTGGCTTTCTTGAGCACTACCAATCCCGATTATCAACTCATCTACCTCATTTATTATGTTCTTTATAACCTCATGGTGCCCCAGATGGTAGGGTTGAAATCTACCAATAAAAAACCCCCTCATGTTCTCGGCCTTCTCACAACTCTGTATATGTCATCTTTTAATTTTTTACCCGTTTTTCTCTCCCATTCATCCAGTGGTATTCCGTATTCAGCCTGAACTTTATCTCTATACATCTCAGGTATCACGTTAAAGGCACAGAATGGTATTATTCTGCCGTCCGGTGTTGCATAGTGTATGGTACATCTCTTAACTCTTGAAATGTCGTAGTTGTACAAATCTTGAAAGTGCATCATACCAATAAACAAACTCCTGATATGGAATTCGCCGAGTGTCGTGTAGTCGTGCCTAACTAAGACGTCAAACAAAATCTTACTGATATCAAACTCTTTGGGTGCTTTATCAAAATCCACAAAACGCCTTAAATCAATTATTCCCTTCAAAGCCCTTATTGTTTTGATTCTACTATGCTTTAGCTCCTCGGATTTTTCCATAAGAAACTCAAACAACCCTTCAACATCCAAAAACCTCGTAATTGGAATTAGTTTGTTGTTCTCTTTAAAGGCATAGGTAGCCATTCCGCACGCAAAGTGCGTTGTTAATTCATACTGTGGTTGCCCCGTTAAAGATTCAACGAAGTATGAGATCGGCACAACACTTGGAACTGGATAAAAGTCATCCCTGCTGATCTCACCATCCGTTTGCTCTTCAATTCTCATGATGACGTCTGGAATGGTAATTCTAAATTTTTCCCTCTCTTTCCTCGGCATGCTTCCAACCAAACTTACAGGTTGTATGTTTACCCCCCTTATCACATCGATGTTTTCAGCCCCAAACTTGATCATGTCGCCAAGTTGATGATCGTTGACACCTTTAATTACTGTTGGAACCAAAACAATACCTAATTCAGCCCTCCTGCAATTTTCTAGAATCTTCGGAACTTCACGAATGTTTTTTGGATTTGTTGTTTCATCGACACCGTCAAAGGATAAATAAACAGTATTAACGCCAGCTTCCCTAACTTCTGTTGCAAAACCCTCCTCTAACGCTAGCCTGATGCCATTGGTGTTGAGCTGCACATGCTCTATTCCTTCCTCCCTTATCGATTTTATTATATTAATCAAATCATCCCTTAAGGTTGGCTCTCCGCCAGTAAGCTGCACGGCATTACAGCCTATGGGCTTCTCGTTTCTTGCAATTCTGACCATTTCTTTTATTTGTTCAATGCTGGGCTCGTACACGTAACCTGCTCTTTTAGCATAAAAAAAGCAGTACCAGCAAGCCAGATCACACCTGTTCGTTAAAACTATGTTTAGCAATGCAGTATGACTTTTGTGAATCTTGCAAAGACCACAGGTAAATGGACAGTCCACCTCATCAATCAACGGGTTCTCTAAACCTCTACCCTCATACGAAAATCTTGATGCTTTTTTAAACAACTCAACATCTCCCCAATACACTTCAACAAATTCACCATGCTCAGGGCATATTTTTTTTATCATAACCTTTCCGTTCTCTTCATAAACCTCAGCGGTTAATTTTTTTAGGCATTCAGGGCAGAGTGAAAGGGTTTTATAAGGTAACTTGATTTCTCCCATTTCTACACCTCCAGAAGGAATTTTTATAGTAAAAAGTTGGAGAAAGAGATATATCAAGATTTCGTTGTTTCCTCGGTATGCTGTTTTTCAATTCTACACGTACACCAAACCACTTCTCTGTAACCAACGTACTTGGGAGTTTAGTACATAATTAATAGTTTACAAAATAGAGTCGCACGATTGGAGTTAATAAATTCAGCAACCGGCTTATCGTAAGCTTTAGCTACAAAACTGCAAGCGGTGGGTAATCTTCAGATTGGCTCTACGGTTACAATAAATATCCATTTAAAAAATTAAAAATTAATTATCTGGAACAAATTTCGTTCCATAGTAAATTATTCCGCTGTTTCCATCCTCTCCGTATTTCCTGAAGGCTTTTTTAACCTCCATTCCAATTTCAACTTCCTCTGGATCACAAACGAGTTGTGAAATAACTCTGACACCATTTTCCAACTCAATCAAAGCAACAACGTACGGCTTCTCTTCCTTGTATTCCTCAGGAGCATCGTGGACGACGGTGTAACTTAAAACTCTTCCTTTTCCATCGAATGGTATCTCTTTTATCTTACTCCTCCTTCTGCAGTGCGGGCAAAGATTTCTTGGTGGATAGAAAAAACTTTGACAGTTCTCGCAGTAACTCCCGACCAAATCGTACCTATACTTTATCTTTCTCCAAAACCTTGGAAGCATAAAATCACCTCGAAAATATGGTTACGATGGCTGTTGCGCCAGTCCCACCTATGTTTAATGCTAAACCCTTTTCAGCATCCACCTGTCTTTTTCCAGCATCCCCCCTAAGCTGTAAAGTGATCTCTACTGCTTGTCTTACGCCTGTTGCACCAACTGCATGACCACAAGCCTTCAAGCCACCTGAGGTGTTTACTGGCAAATCTCCATTTAGCTCGGTAACTCCTTCTCTAATCAGCTTTGCACCCTCGCCTTTCTTTGCAAAGCCTAAATCTTCGTAAGCCATGATCTCAGCAATTGTAAAAGAATCGTGAACTTCTGCAATGTCTATGTCCTTAACCTCAACCTTAGCCTGCTTGTAAGCCTGCTTTGCTGCTGCAACCACTGAACTCATTGTTAAGATGTCTTTCCTGTTTTGAATGGCCAAATAATCGCTTGCTTGGCTACACGCCTCAATAAAGACAGGTGTGTCAGTGTAATTTTTAGCCACATCTTCACTTGCCAGAATAACTACAGCCGCACCATCTGAAATTGGAGCGCAATCAAAGAGCTTCAAAGGTTCTGCTACATACGTTGAGTTCAACGCCGTCTCGAGACTAATTTCCCTCCTAAACTGGGCTTTTGGATTTAACGCACCATTTTTGTGATTTTTGACACTAATCAACGCCAGATCTTCCTCTTTAGTCCCAAACTTTTCCATGTGTAATCGGGCAATGATTGCATACAACGCTGGCAAAGTTGCACCAACAAAACCTTCCCATTCCCTGTCAATTGAGGAAGTCATTATATCCATTGGATTTCCAACATCCGTAACCTTCTCCGCTCCAGCAGCAATGACTATGTCATGCATTCCTGATGCTACAGCCATGTACGCTTGTCTCAACGCCAACCCACCACTGGCATCTGCCACTTCAACCCTTGTTGACGGAATATTGAATTCTGCCAATCCAGCGTAATCAGCTATCAGCGCTGCAATGTGTTCCTGAGCTAAATACCTTCCACCACTCATGTTTCCCACAAACATCGCCTCTATTTCTTTGCCCTCCAACCCAGCATCCTCCAAAGCTTCAACGCCAGCAGAGATAACTATGTCCCTAAAGCCACTATCCCACATCTCACCAAATTTACTGCATCCAACTCCGATTATCGCAACCCTGTTCATGCTATCACATCCTTATTTTATCTCTATGCTTCAAATATTCCCCATAGTCAATGAATACGCCTTGATTGACTTTATCCCAAACAGTTGGGTTTCTTTCAAAGTTTTCAATGGCATCTGTAACAACAATTGAGAACGCATCGCTTCCCGCACCGCTTCCAAATGAAACCAGCAGTATTCTATCCCCAGGCTTTGCTACATCTAAAATCGCTGCAAATCCAAGAATTGAAGCTCCCGAGTACGTGTTGCCGATGTAAGGCACTAGTAATCCCTGTTTGATTTGTTCATTCGTAAATCCAAGCATCTTTGCAACCCTAACCGGAAACTTTGCATTTGGTTGATGGAAGACTGCATAATCAAAATCACTAGCCTTCAACCCCATCTTGTCCATCAAACCTTGGGCAGCAGATGTTACATGCCTGAAGTAAGCTGGCAAACCCGTAAATCTACCACCATGACTTGGATATGGTTGCAATTCCCTCCTCCAGAAATCTGGAGTGTCTGATGTGAAAGAATAAGTTTCTTCAACCTCAGCAATCGGATTTTTGCCGATTATGAATGCTGCACCTCCGGCAGCAGCAGAATACTCCAAAGCATCTCCCGGCTTACTCTGGCTTGTGTCTGCACCTATTGCCAAACCGTATTTTATCATTCCCGATCTTACAAAGCCAATGCACATCTGCATTCCAGCGGTTCCCGCTTTGCATGCGAACTCCAAATCGGCAGAAAAGAAGTCGTTTCCTACTCCTAAAGCCTCACCAACAATGGTAGCAGTTGGTTTTACAGCATAGGGGTGACTTTCCGAACCAACGTAGATTGCTCCAATGTCCTTTGGATTTATGTTGGCTCTATAAACGGCTTCTCTCGCAGCCTCAACGGAGATTGTAGCAGTATCCTCATCAACATCTGGAACCGATTTTTGATAAATGCCCAATCCACCTTTTATTGCCTCCGCATTCTCCCCCCAGATTCTCGCAATCTCTTCAACTTTAATCCTGTAAATTGGAATGTATGTGCCATAAGAAACTACACCAACTTTCATCTCATACTCCTCCTTATAGCCTTAATCATCTCATCCAACCCCATGTTCGTAACAATTAGCGGAATTTTCTCAATTTCAGCTATCTTCAACGCTATCTTGTCAACCTCATTGGCATTCAAACCGTGTAAAACAACAACAGCGGGCTTCAAATTTGCCACTCTTACAGCTACAAGTGGCGATCTTCCAGTTGAAACCTTAGTAAACACCAACGCCCTCTCATTCGTCAATCCGTAGAGTTTGTAGAAATCGTAGGAGTTTAAGGTTAGTATTGCTTTAATACTATCAACAATCGTGTGTCCATTGACGTACCTCTCAAAATCGTTTAGCTGTGTTCCATTAATTATCTCTACGAACTTTGAAGATTCTATCGCCATCTGATACTCCATCATGTCGAGAATCACATCCATACGAAAACCATCGAGGATTTCTCGGTATTTTGAGACAGTTTTATATCCCTTTTCCCTATCAATTTCCAACAGAGCTTCAATGACCTTTCTAACAAATGCAATGCCGGGAGACTTTCTTCTGTCGCTTTCGTAATCGCTTATTACTGAGGGTGACAGATTCAGCTTTAATGCAAGTTCCTTTTGTGATATCTCAAAAATCTGCCTCCACTTTCTCAAAGTCTTTCCGGGATGTTCTGAAAACACTATATCGCCCGAGATCTTCTCTGCCAGAAATTTTGTGTCCATGAAATCTGTTTTATTAAATCTTATATAAATTTATCGAATAACGAATTAATGTTCGTTGATAGACGAGCTGTTGTAGAAGGTCTTTAAGGATGTAAATAGTTATCAAATCCTCATATCATGGTCTTGAACATTTCGACAACAGAAAATGATCATAGGTTTTTTAAATTCGCAATTCTAACGTTTTTCAAATAAATTTGACTGCTATCAATGCTCAAAAAATTTTTAAAGAGTCGTTTGTTATTTAAACCATGAAATGTTTTGACACTCACATTCATTCTGAGGGTAGAAGTGTTGAGGATCTCACAGCAATGGCAAATGAGGGAATTAAAGCAGCAATAACGTGTGCATTTTACCCAATAAAACCAATGTTTCAAGAAACACTTATTGATCTGTTCAGAAAACTAATTGATTTTGAGAAATACAGGGGTAAGAAGACTGGGATGGAGATCCACACTGCTATTGGCATCCATCCAAGGTGCATTCCACCGACTTACACCAAGGTACTTGAAATGATGGAAGGTATGGATTCAACTGCCTTCGGTGAAATTGGGTTGGAAGATGCGACGCAAGAAGAAATCGAGGTTTTTGAGAGTCAATTAAAGCTTGCGATAAGGGTTGACAAGCCCTGTATAATTCACACCCCAAGAAACAACAAAAAGGAGGTTACAAAGAAAACATTTGGGATTCTTGAAAAAATTGGATTTCCTGAAACTTTGGCTGTAATTGATCACGTAAGCCTTGAGACCGTTGAAACGGTTTTGAAAGCGAATTACATTGCTGGATTAACTGTGCAGCCTGGTAAGTTGAGAGAAGAGGAAGTTGTGACAATCGTTGAAGAACATGGCTTTGAAAATTTCATCCTCAATAGCGATACGGGTTTTAGCCCGTCTGATATGTTTGCCGTTGTAAAAACAGTTAATGTTTTGATTGAAAAATTCGATAAAAAAGATGTAAAAAGGGTTGCTTGGGAGAATGGGATGAGATTTTTCAGAATTTGAGCTTACTGACTACTCCAAACCTTCCAACCTTTTCATCAATCTCTCAATTTTGTGTCTTTTTATCTCTTCAATACGCTTTTGATCCAGATTAAAGATTATCTTCACCAATTCTATAGCTATCTCAACATCTGCAACCTCTTCCGAAATTCTATCATAGTTCGGTTTATACCTAATAGCTTTCGAGATTTCTTTGGTTAATTCACCGATTTCCTCCATAAAAACCCACAGATTTGCGTTTACACCCCATTTTTCAATGGCCTCACTTAAAACCTCTTTCATGAAGGGTTTAGTGAGATAAACCAGAAAAACGTTGTTCTTTATGATTTTGTCAAGGGATCAATCTGACAGATTAATCTAAAAACATTTTTATTAAAATCAAAATAAAACTACTTAAACCCAATTTCCTAAAAATTTAATTAAATTGCCATCAAGCTGCCTTCGTGAGACCTAACTTAGACGAATACTTTATGGAGATTGCAAGGGTTGTTGCTAAGAGATCAACCTGTTTAAGGCAAAACGTTGGGGCTGTTATCGTTAAGGATAAAAGGATTTTAACAACTGGGTATAACGGTGCTCCATCTGGTTTACCGCATTGTTTGGAGATAGGCTGCTTACGGGAGCAATTGAATGTGCCTTCAGGTGAAAGACAGGAGTTGTGTAGAGCCGTGCATGCTGAACAGAACGCAATAATTCAGGCTGCATTGCATGGTGTGAGCATTGCTGGTGCAACCTTGTATACAACCCACCAACCGTGCATAATGTGCGCAAAGATGATAATCAATGCAAAAATAGTGAGGGTCGTTTACGGGAAGAGGTACGCTGATGAGAGGGGCTTGGAGTTTTTAAAGGAAGCTGGAATTGAAATTACCTACATGCCATCAGATGAAGGTTGATGGTGTGCCAATGGTAATGTAAACAGCCTTCGAGTTTCCAACGTTTTTTATCTTATGTGGAACATTTGATGGGTGCCACAAAACATCTCCTTCCTCCATTATGTAGATTTCACCACCAATAGTACATTCAATCTTTCCCTCCAACAATATTCTTATCTCCTCTCCCTCGTGCTCATACAAATCTGTTTCAGCCCCAACGTCCATTTCAGCTTTTAAAACAAGCAACTTGTCTGACTTTGACTTTATTCTGTAAGTCACACCATCTAAAATTCTCTTTTCTAGCTCCTCTCCAACCTTCACAAGCTTCGCATGCATAAATTAACACCATTAATTGTTTGAATTGTTTAGTAAATAAAATTAGTGATGGTCTTTTTCTTTTTAATCATAACAAATCAAAAACTGGAAAACACCTATTTTCCAAAATGTTTCTCAAAGACTTTGTAGATGTCTTCAGGTTTCTCCAAAATGTAAACGTCATCCATCTCTGCCAACTTTTTCACGTGCTCCACGTCCTCTTTTCTGATTCTCAATTTTAAATCCTTTCCATCTGGGAGCTTTGTTAAAACTATACCTTCTTCATAGTCTGATGGCATAATGTAAACAGGAACAAATGTTTTTAGAGCCATGATTGCCGAATTTGACAACAAAGAATCGGCAATTCCCATTGCTATCTTTGCCACAGTGTTAGAGGTGGCTGGGACAATCAACAAAAATTCAAACCTTCCAACTTGAAGTTGTCCAGCTAAAAACGGTGTGTTTGGATTTTTTTCAACTGAAAATTTTCCAAAAGTTTCATTCAATGTATTGACGAGTTTATAGTACCTTATGACCTGCTCACCAGCTCTCGACAGGTAAACTTTTATGTTGACAACGTCATCATACTGCTCTTTCACGTCCTTCATAACCTCAACAGTCTCAATCAACCTATCTCCACTCCCTGTAATTCCCCAAGCAACTCTCTTCTTTTTCTTTTCTTCCTGTCTATCCACCAATTCAGCAATCATAAATTCACCTCTTTATAAGTTTTATTTTTCACCAAAACTCTCCAAAACTTCGGCGAACCTCTTAATAGTCTTTCTCAAACTTCTAAATCCCTCTTCATCCTCCTTCACCCCTTCAAGCGTATCCTTTGACCAGAATGTAGCACCTAAGTTTGCCCCAAAAGAGCCACCACTTATTGGAATAATCCCATTGAGAATGTAAAACGTGATGATTTGCTGAATTGCTAATTCCTGACCACCAATTCTATCCCCACTAACCGCAATAGCCATTCCAACCTTGTTTTTGAAGAAGTAATAGTCTTTAGCCACTAAAGCCCTGCACCTATCCATTACAGCTTTAATCTGCGCGCTAATACCGCCATTGTAAACTGGTGTAGCAATTATAATTCCCCTTGCCTCCCTCAGCAGTGGATAAAGTTCATACATGTCATCCTTAATTCTGCACTCCTTTTTCTTTAAGCAATAATCGCAATGCTGGCAAAATCCAATGTTTTTCTGCCTAACACTAAAAAATTGTGTTGCAAAACCCCTCTCTTCAAGCATCTTCAACGCTTCTTTCAAAACGTATTCGGTTGCCTTCTTCCTTGGACTACCACAAATACCGAGTATCATATTTTTTACGTTTTACTCGCTCTTTTGCCTAATTCCACACCAACATCGTAAGCCATCTCTAGTTCCTCCCTTGTAGGCTTGTACATCACCTCCAAAGGCTCCATGACCTCGAATCTCAACTCCTCAAAAACCCTGTTTATCTCCTTCGTCGCACCTCCGCTCCATCCGTACGAGCCAAAAGCCAATCCAATCTTGTTCTTTGGCTTCAAACCTTTCATATAAGCCAAGAAACCTGCAACGGGTGGAAAGACGGTGTTGTGCATTGTTGGAGAGCCAATGGCAATTGCCTTAGCATCCAAGATTTCGGTCATTATTTCGCTCAAAGCATCTCTCCTTACATGAAACATCCTGACCTTAGCCTTTGTTGCTGCCCCATCAGCAATGGCTTTCGCAATCTTAGCAGTGCTCTTCCACATCGTGTCGTAAACAATCACAACCTTGTTTTCATTTTCAAAATTTGCCCATTTGGCATAACTTTCGATAATTTTCTCAGGATTTCTCCAGATAACACCATGACTGGGGGCAATCATATTGAATTGTAAGCCTAAATCTCCAATCTCTTTAAGCTTTTTCTTAATCAAATTGCCAAACGGCATCAGGATGTTTGCATAATAAATTTTAGCCCATTTTATGGCTTCATCAACCCCAATCTCTTCATCAAACCTCTCAACACTTGCTATGTGTTGTCCAAAGGCATCGTTTGATAGCAAAAGCTTATCTTCTTTAACGTATGTAGCCATGTTATCAGGCCAATGCAACATTCTCATCTCCAAAAACATCAACGTTCTTTTACCAATTTTAATTTCATCTCCCGTTCTTACAACTCTGAATTCCCAATCTCCACAATCAAAATACTTGCACAAACCATATTTCCCCTTCTGCGTACAAACAATCGTTGCATCTTTTGCAATCTTCTTCATACCAACCAAGCTTCCAGAGTGATCCATCTCAACATGATTTGAAATGATGTAATCAATTTGTGATGGGTCTATTACCTGTTTTATCCTTTCAATCATCTCTGGGAAGAACTTGTGTTTAACTGTATCAACCAAAGTTATCTTTTTATCTATAATTAAATATGCGTTGTATGTCGCTCCTCTAACAATCTCAAATCCGTGAAAATCCCTCTCATCCCAATCAATCACGCCAACCCAATAAACATTCTCTAGAATCTCCATCGGTTTCATGGTCACATTAAAAACCGAGTATCAAATTTTATAAATTTTTGTTTCGAATTTCGAATTAATTTTTTAAAATTTGGAAAGATTAATTTACTAATAATTTTATAAGCAACATGTACTTTGAAATTTGGATTGATTTGTCAAGGAAAGGGGAGGTTGAGGAAAAGCTTAGAGAACTTTGCGACGAAGTCCATGAGGTTTTTTACGATTATCACTACATAGTGAGGGTAAAGGATGAAAAATCTTTAAGCGTCGAAGGTGTGAAAAGATACAGAAGGCATTACAACTGTTAAATCACTCTACATTGAACTTGACAATTCCATCCTCTGTTATAACGTCAATGTAACCTTTAAGCCCTTCATCAAGCTTTAAATCACCAGTATCAACCCTTAGGGCATTAAGTTCTCTAAGTTTTGTTTTAGTTGCGACTACAATTATGTTCTCCTTTCCCACCCTCTTTATTACTTCAGCACTTATCTGCTGGTTACCCCTTCCAAAAATAAATCCTTGCCCTCCTATTGGTGTAACTATAATCTTTGCTTTTCTGTTTTCAATTGCCGATAGTATATCGCTTTCCTTGGCATCTTTTACGATAATTTCACCGTTCATTATTAAATCTACTCCCAAAAGTGTTTTCTCCAAACCCATTTGTTTCACTATGTAATACGTAGTCGTGCCCGGACCAAAAATGTAAATTGTGTTTGCATCCAGTTTTATGTTTTTTGTAATCTCAATTATTTTTGTGGCATCACTCGAATAGCTCCGCTTAAATGGCTGAATTAAATTTGTGACGGGAACTTTCATGTATCCGTAAATTTTTGCAGAAATCCTGCCCTGCCTGAAGGCGTCCTCGTCAATATCTACAACTTCCCTGAGTTCAAAGTTAGTTTTCCCTCTTAAAAAATCTAAAATAATGTTTGCTGCTGCCCTTGAATTCAAAGCAAAAACAGCTGAATGCATTTTTACGCCAGAAGGTACACCTAAAACTGGTATTCTATCTTTAACCACGCTGTAGATGTCTCTTGCAGTCCCGTCTCCACCAACAAAGACTATGATATCCGTATCCATCAACAACCTTGCTGCTTTTTTTGTATCTTCAGCAGTAGTTTCATCCACTTCACCTATACTTCCATCCCCAACAACAGTTGGTTTGAGTCTGATGTGTAGTGCCTCATACTCCCCCATCATTTTTGGATAAGTATAGAGTTCAAACATTCCCACATACGATTTTAAAAAGCTGAGGAATTCAATGGCTTTTAATGGTGCAATTGGCTTTGCTCCAAGCTTTAATGCCTCTTTATACTTTCCATCCGTTCCTTTAAGCCCAACCTTACCTCCCATCCCAGCAATTGGATTAACTATAAAACCCATCTTTTTTTTCCTTCTCCACCACTCGTATTCATCATAAGCGTCTACACCAAAAGCTTTTAGGATTTTTAAAGCTTTTTCCTGCTTAATTTCATTTTCACTCTCCACAACTTAAGTTTATTGAGATTAAATAAGTAGTTTGTGTTGTTTCATGCATATCATTTTCAATTGCTTTAATTTGAAAATTGAGTAAAATATCCCATGTAACATTCAATAAAACAAAATTTGTAAAAATAAATCGTGGAAAATTATTTAAGATATTGTTTACTATTCATATTAATGTTGGGTGTTGAGGGGAAGAACATAGTTGATGTTAACGGGGATGAGATTAACAAAATTTGGCTAAAGCATTACGATAAAGGTGTTAGGGAGCATATTGATTATCCCGAGGAACCCCTATTTGTTTCATTAGAAAGCTCCGCTAAAAAATATCCTCAAAAGGTAGCAATAGACTTTTTAGGCAGAAAAATAAGTTACAAAGAATTGAATGAGATGGGCGATAGAGTTTCAAATTTTTTGATAAATGAGGGTGTGGAAAAAATGACAGGGTTATATTGGTTTTACCTAATACGCCACACTACATAGCTGGATATTACGGAATTCTAAAGGCTGGAGGTGTTGTGGTTCAAGGAAATCCGATGTATACTGAAAGAGAGTTGAGATATTTAGCAGAGAACAGCGAGGCTAAAATAGCCTTTGCAGTAGAATTCGTTTATCCAAACATTAAACCACTCATCGATGATGGTTTGATTGAAAAAGTAATTGTCTGCAAGATTGAGGATTATCTGCCTTTCCCATTAATCTTACTATATCCACTTAAAAAACCTAAAGTAAAGGTTGAGGGTAGGAGGGAGGTAGTTTACTGGAAGGATGTAATGAAATACAATGCAAAAAGGAAAGAGGTAGATATAGACCCGAAAGAAGATGTTGCAGTGTTCCAGTACACAGGCGGTACAACAGGTTTGCCCAAGGCTGTTATGTTAACTCACTACAACTTAGTTGCAAATGCATATCAGACGATTGAATGGGTGGTTGATGCCAGTCACAATGATGTGTTTTTAGGTGTATTGCCATACTTCCACGTCTATGGGATGACAACGAGCATGAACGCTCCAATTCTGTTAGGCTCAAAGATAGTTTTGCTTCCAGACCCAAGGGATATACCAAGGGTACTTAAATCAATACAGAAACACAGGGTTACGATATTTTGTGGAGTTCCAACGTTGTTCAATGCGATAAACAACTATCCGGGCGTTGAAAAGTACGATTTAAGTTCCATAAAGGCTTGCATAAGCGGTTCTGCCCCATTACCAATTGAAGTCAAGAGGGAATTTGAAAGGATAACGGGTGGAAAACTTGTTGAAGGTTATGGGTTATCTGAAACCTCTCCCGTTACCACGGAAATCCGATTTATGGAGTTAACAAGGAGGGTAGCATTGGAATTCCGTTTCCAGACACTTTAAGTGTGGTAGTTGATGATGAAGGGGTAATTTTGCCCGTAGGCGAGGTTGGGGAGTTAGCTATTAAAGGGCCACAAGTCATGAAAGGCTATTACAAGATGGAGGATGAGACAAAGAAGGTTTTGATTAACGGATGGGTGTTAACTGGAGATGTGGCAAGGTTTGATGAGGATGGCTACTTCTACATTGTGGATAGGAAGAAGGATGTCATAATATCGAGTGGCTACAACGTGTATCCGAGGGAGATTGAAGAAGTATTGTATGAACATGAGGCAGTTGTTGAGGCTGCTGTTATTGGTGTGCCAGACGAGTATAGGGGTGAGACTGTAAAGGCTTTCATCGTTCTGAAAGATGAGTTTAAGGAGAAAATATCGGAAGAAGACATAACAGAATTTTGCAGGCAAAGGTTGGCTGCATACAAAGTTCCAAGAATAATTGAATTTAGGGATGAACTTCCAAAGTCAGCTGTTGGAAAGGTTTTGAGGAGGGTGTTGAAGGAGGAGGAGATGGGAAGAGCTAGAGGTTAGCCAGCTTCAAGCAACTCTATACCGTCATCGGTCAAAACAAGCTTTCCGTCTTTTTCAACAACAAAACCCTCCCTCATCAACCAGTCTAAGTTGAACTTGAACTGGAAATCCGACAACTTTATTTCCTGTTTAAGCTCTTCTTTAAGCTCTTCCCTCGTTTTACCGTAAATTCCAATTGTTGCAATCATTTTCCTCCTTATTGGACTCATAGATGCTTTGAAAAGCTTTTCATGATGCGCCCTATCCCTAACTTTTTCTGCCATAAATCCAGTCTAAAATGAAGTTTTATAATTTTTTCTCGTTTTTCTAAACCACATTCAAAACCTTTTTAGTTGCTTGCCTATCAACTCATCCAGATATTTCAAAAATTTCTCCTCACTTCCCTCTGGAATTGTTGCCCCAGCAGCAATACTGTGTCCTCCACCCTTACCCCCAACTTTTTCTGCTGCAATCGTTAAAGCCTTTGCTAAATGAACACCTTTCTCAACAAGCCATTGGGTAGCTCTGGCTGAAACTTTGATACCATCCTCGTTGTTTGCAAATGCTATTATCGGCTTCTTCAAGTTTGCCTTGTAAAAACACATTCCAGCAACGATTCCGACAATTGTATCCATTATTTCATCCCTTGCATGGAAGTACTGTATGTTTCTCAATTCAACTATCCCAATTTCATCAACGTACCTTATTCCGTCAGAAAGATTCCTTCTATGATTTTGCAGCAAACTTCTCGCTTTTTTGTATGCATCTCTATCACCCTGACAAACCCTCAGTCCTATGTAACACGATTCTTCACCATATTTTTTCGCATAGCGGGCTGTGGCATTTAGCAACGTTGAATACTCCATTGCATCCCTCAACTCAGTACCCTCCTCCTCGTAACTGATGATGTACGATTCGCCTACCAGTTTTTTGATTAAACTTACTGGCATCCTTGCTTCGATGCAAACTTTTACAATCTCAGATATCACCATTCTTCTTTCTCCATCACTCAAATCAATCCATCTTCTCCATTCTCCATTCTTCAATGAAATGCCTAGACTTTCCAAAAATTCCATAGCTCCTTTCTCATTTCCACTTATTCCCGGCAAGTAAGGGTTGAAGGTGTATTCGAGCATTTTGTAAACGGGTCTTGTCTGCTTTCCAAAAAATCTCAGGTCTTTGATAACTTTAATGAACCCGTTTTTTACTGCTTCATTCAACACAAATCTGTTTAAACCCATCAATCTGCCATGCTTTGAATCTTGCAAATCTCCAACAGCCCCAACAATTGATATGGCTGATAAATCGTAGTTCAATCCAAGGTTTCCGTCAACTAATCCGAGATTTCTAGCAACCAAATACGTTGTAGTTGAGCCGCTGAGGTTAATGCTGCCATCGTATCCAAAATCGTGTGGGTTGAGCTGATTTTCAAAGGGCTTTTGTGGAACGTGGTGGTCTGTGATGACACACTCAATTTTGTATTTTTCAATTAAATCAACATAACCGCTCCCCAAATCCGTAAACCACACAAATTTGTCTGAAATTTGCTGCAAAGCTCCATCATCAATTTGTTTCAAAAAAATTATGTCTGCATCAATGTTACACCTTTTTAGAGATTCTAAGGCTATGCACCCAGAGGTTATGCCATCCGCATCTATGTGTGTTACAACCAAAATCTCATCCTGCTTTTTGATTAAACTTGCTAATTGAATGGCTTTTTTGGTCAGATTTTTAAAATCTGCCTCCAAATTTTCCATTTATTGTTTGTTGTTATCCTCACACATAAACTTTGTGATTTATGAAAGAAAATCAAGAAAGTTTATAAGGCTGTGTGAATGATTGGATACATGGATAAAAGTGAGGAAATCAAAGAAATTGAGGAAATCGAATTTGATTGTCCAGTGTGCAATGATAACAAAAAACACAAGGCAAAAGTTTTGAAAAAATTTGAGGATAAATATAGGGTGTTCTTAGAGGTTCAATGCATGGATTGCAAAAGGATAGGAACAATTAAGAAAATCAAAACAATAAACATGGAACTTTACGAATTTTGACTTTAGTTTGATGGATATTTAATTAAAAATAACAAAATAAAAATTAAAAATTTTAAAATTTATTAAAATCTCCTAGCAGCTAATGCGCCGAGTATGGCTATGACAGCAAACGCCTCCTCAAAGCCCGGTGTACCTTTTTCTTGTGGAGAAGTTTTTGTCGCCTCTGCCTTAGCAATAACCTCTGTTGTATTATCTCCACCAATCTTCTCAACTCCAAGCAAAGTTGTTACGGTTCCTTCAAACTCAGCCTTTCCTGCTTTTTCAGCCTTTAACGTATATTTGACTTCCATGTCCTTTAAGTTAGATCCATAAAACGCCCATTTTAGCGTATTTCCGCTTTTAGTTGCCTCTGGACTGCTTGAAACGTAGGCAAAACCATCAGGAATGTTCTCCTCAATTATTGCTCCAGCAGGCTTATCACTGCCAATTTTTATTGATAGGGTAACAGTCACCTCTTCACCAATCGTTGCAGAATCTGGCAAGTCCCTCGTAATAGTTACTTGGGCTGAAGCGGTAACCATTGTAGCCATTATCAACACCAAAAAAATTGGAAGTAGCTTTTTCATCTTCAACACCCCTCGCTCCAAACTTCTACTGCTTGCAACAACTCAAGATCCGACAACTCTCCTTTTGACCATTGGTCGAGAAAGCTGCCCAACATTTGATCTGTTACTGGGCATGGGGGCCAGTTGGTCAATTGTGGAACGACCCTCAACGTATTGTCCCCAGTTATCTCTTTCGACTTATTTTCACTTTCCCATATTCCTTTGAAGTAGTACTCACCCATTGCATCTCTCGGTAAACAAAGCTTGTATTCTATTGTCTGTTTATCTAAACCATTCTCATCTTCCAGTGAGAAGAAGATTATGCTCGGATAGTAAAAAGTTGGTACGTTTGCTCCCTTAAATGTGAAGTCTGAAGGATACGTTTCGACTATGGACAGTCTCTTCAAATCCCTTCCGGGTTTTACAACCAATTTTACTGGTATGCACGTTAATGGCTGGGCAGTGTCTGGAAGAACCCTCTCAACGATCGTTCCACTCACAGCCTCAAGCTTCGCTAAACATCCGCAGAAAGGATTGCCGTAAGCATCCTCAAACATTTTACACTCTCCCTTCTCACAGCTTCCAACACACTGCTGCTTTTCCCTGTCATAATGACAGACTTCCATACCCTCTCTAAAACAGTACTTGTTGATGTATGCGTTAGCAGTTGCAAGCCCAGCTGACTCTACTCCACAAGGCTGATTATTACATAGCACAGGATTACTAAACTTCTCAATTGCCTCTTCTCTTGTTAAACAAGCGCAACCCTCACTACAAACACTTATTGGTTTGCAACGACACTCAGCATAGACGATTTTGTTGGTGTCAGGATCCCTGTGTATCGTGTTCAAGTTGCAAATACCCACTTTACAGCTTCCAACACACTGCTCCTTCTCATAATCAAAGTAGCATTCTTTTGCAACCTTGTAGCAGTACTTTCCATCTCCACACGGTTTGTCACTGCATCTCACAACATTGAATCCTTCCTCCTTGTATTTTTCAACCTCATTGGTATCCAGACACCTACACCCTTCGGGGCAAGCGTAGCCTATGCATTTGCAGGATGGCTTACACTGTGAAATGCATTCATCATACACCTTTCTGCACTCCTCAGATGACATTGTTGACATGCAATCCTCAACTTTCTTCTTACACTCCTCGTAACAAATCTCATAGTCCGTTTTCATTACGCATCTGGCATTTTCAGCACAGTAACCTATGCAAATCTGCTTATTTTCGTCATAGTGGCACTTCTCAACCTTCTTCTTAAAACAGTACTTGTATTCTCCTGTTTTTTCATTAACAACTCCACACCTTATTAGATTCCCAGCAGAATCTATGCAGAAGTCGTAACCCTCTTTTAACCCCTCATCCTTGCTCAAACAAATGCAATCTTGGGGATATGTCCACTCCACCTTCCTGTAGCAGTACTTTCCATCTCCACACGGTTTGTCACTGCATCTCTCAAGTTTTACGCCTGCACTTTCGTACTTCTTGACTTCTTCTTCGCTCAGACAGTCACAATCTTCTGGGCAAGTATAGAGTTTCTTGTAGCAGTATTCTCAACAACGTTGTCTTTTAAGTTTCCACATTCTGTATTACCACATCTGACGTTGTAACCAAGTTCCTTAGCCTTCTCTTCCGTCATGCACTCGCAACCCACAGGACAGAGAACGGTTGCATTACAAGTTTCCTTGTAACAGTACATTGAAACTTCCGTACCATCAACAGTCTTACTTCCGCATCTCGTATCTCTGCATTTTTCAGGGCAATTAAATACCTTCTTAGCCTCCTCTTCAGTCAAACACTTACAGTTAACCGGACAGAGAGGCACACAACCCTCTTTGTAACAGTACTTTGGAGTTGGAGCTGTGGTTGCTGTGGTTGATTCATAGCCACAAACATTATCGCTGCACATCTCTGTATAGCCCTTTTTCTCAGCCTCCTCTTTTGTTAAACAAACGCAATCCTTGGGACAAACCTTTTCCGCAAAGCAGAACTTGAGCAAACCATCACTTTCTCCACAAACTGTCTTTTTACCATTGCACAGCTCCAACCCTTTCTCCTCAGCTTCTTTCTCAGTCAAACATGCACAGCTTTTTGGACATTCATAACCCTGCCAGCAGTATTTTGGTCCTGCTGAGCTTTCACCACAGATTGTTTCCTCGCCACCACAGAGTTTTTCCAAATCGTATTTGTATGCAGTTTCTTTATCTAAACAAACGCATCCTTCTGGGCACTCACATTTAAAGCAGTATTTATCCTTATCACATTGAATTTCTTTATCTCCCTTTATCGCAAATTTGACATCCAAATTTTTTTGCCTCCTCTTTTGTCAAACAACTGCAACCATCAGGACATTCCGCCAAAGCAGTTGCCATTGCGGCAATCCAAATACCCAGCAAAAGCAGCAAAGCAACTCTTATATACCCCATACTATAGGTTTACACAATCAATAATAAATTTTACGATGATACAATTGATTACTCTAAAACAGCCAATTACTCTAAAACAGCATGTTTTGCCTCCAGATCTTTCTCGGTTAAATGCTTAATTGCCATCAATTCTGCGATAATTGCGTCGAGGAAGATCATTGCTGTCAGCTCAAACATTGTTCCTAATGGAGCTATCTTCGCAATTTCTTCATTCCTCTCAGTTTTTATTTTCCCCTTTAACAGCACAACAACGTCACTTAACTTTGCGAGTGTAGAATTTTTGTTGTTCGTTACAGCTATTATCTTTGAATTTACAATTTCCTTAGCTTTTCTACTTATATTTACGACAGACGTTGTCTCTCCTGATCCAGAAATGGCTATCAAAACGTCATTTTTACCAATCCTTGGGGTTACTGTTTCTCCAACAACATAGACGTTATAGCCGAGGTGCATCAAACGCATCGCAAAGGCTTTTGCAATGAAACCGCTCCTACCAGCACCCATGACAAAAATCGACTCAGAATTTTCAATTACACCAATCATCTCCTTAACTTGATTCAGGTCTATCTCCCTTTGAAGAATTTTGATGTGCTCCTCAATTTTCTGAAGGAACTTTATGAACCTCTCCCCCATCTGCATTCCTATCTCAACATGCATCTCAAGAATTTAAACCTTGCTTTTATTATCATTGCTAAACCAGCTTGTTAGTGTTTCGCTAAACACAAAACTAACATGCGGTGTTTTTGTTTCGAGGATTGCAAAAATAGTTTTCACCGAATTGATGTGTTTTAAACCTCTGAACAAAGTAGATCTGCCAGAGAAAATGAGGTTAGAGATCAAGATAGGGAAGTTATTACTAAGGGAGATTGTAGTGAATACAAGCTCCCGTCAAACAACACCTCGATAGTTGTAAAGTTGCCCTACCCATTCATTTTTTTGATAATACTGCCAAAGATTGGAAAATAATAGATTACAGAACGTTGTATTATTTGAGTTACAAGAAATTTATAGAAATCCAACCGTAGCCTATTTATTTTGCAAATTTGGTCTAAATTTATGAGAGTCTTGGTTATAGCCGACATACACGATAGGTTGATTGGGAAGCCAAAAGAAGGGTTTGATGCTGTCTTTATTCTTGGTGATATTACCGGGGTGGGTGACGTATCCTTAGTTGAACACGTTTTGGATTTCGATTGTAAAGTATTCGCAATTCCAGGAAATGTTGATACAAATGAGGTTGTCAAAGTGTTAGAACAGAGGGGGGTTTCACTGCACATGAAAGAGGAAGAATTTGAAGGAATAAAATTCGTGGGATTTGGTGGGAGCAACATTACTCCCCTTCACACACCCTTAGAGTTTGACGAAGTTGAAATAGAGTGGAGTATTGCAGAATTGAGTGGAGAAGTCGCATTATTTCACACTCCACCCTATGGTTTTTTTGATGATGTAAACGGCAGATCAATTGGAAGTATAGCAATAATGAATTGGATTGAAGAGAAGACACCAAAGATCGTTTTTTGTGCTCATGTCCACGAGCATCAGGGAGTAGCCAAATACAAAAACACACTTATCGTCAAAGTAGGGATGGCGTATAGTGGTGAGGCTGCTATTGTCGATTTTGACAAAAAATTTGATAAAATTGCCGTAAGATTCGTTAAAATCTGAGGATTATTTTGGATACTACAGTTTCAAATATAGTAATAATATAATAATAAGAAATAAGAATCTTAGGAAAGTAAATTAACCAAAAGTTGTAAAACGGTATTGAACAATCAAACCTCAAATAATCAACTGTGGGCCTTCCCAATTAAATCAGCCAAGCTCTCCTTAGTCCATCTTGTATAGGCTATCAAACTCTCCTTTAAGCTGTAAAAATACCTTGAGCTGTAGAAGATGGCTGAACCGATTTGAACGGCTGTTGCCCCAGCTAACATAAATTCTACGATATCTTTCCAAGTTGTTATGCCTCCAACGCCGATTATTGGAATGCTTAACTCCTCATACAAATCCCAGACGCACTTTAAGGATATTGGCTTTATCGCCTCCCCACTCACACCACCACTAATATTGCTCAAAATTGGCTTTCTGCTCATTATGTCTATAGCCATGCCTTTTAGAGTGTTTGTTACAACGATTGCATCAGCTTTAGCCTCCTCAGCAGCCTTAGCAATCTCAACAACGTTTGTCATAGCAGACAGCTTTGCGAACACAGGTTTGTTTGTACTCTTTTTTACAGACAAAACAACGTCTTTAACCAATTCGGCATCACTACCTATCTCCAAGCCAGCTTTCTTTACATGGGGGCAACTCAAATTCAGTTCAAACGCATCAGCCATGGGGAAAAATTTGGTCAATTCAGCAAACTCTTCAGCAGAGAAGGCGTAAAGGCTTACGATGAGTGGCGAAATCTTCACGTATTTTTCAAGCTCCTTGGCAAACGTTTTAGCGTCGGGTGATGCCAATCCAATTGCATTAATCAAGCCGTGAGCGTAATTAATTACAGTCGGATTTTTGTAACCCTCTCTTGCATCCAATCCAACCGATTTCGTTACAACTGCCCCAGCATCCTCAGCCATTCTGTATAAAGATGCTGATGTATTTCCCAACACGCCACTTGCGAGTATCATGGGGTTCTTTAGCTTTAGATTGCAAAGCTCAACTTCAAGCATTGGCAAAAATTAATTGGCGAGAATATAAACCTTCTCCAGAAAGTTAATAATCAATTCTTATTTCCAATAGGAATCCTGTTTGTAGTTGAGCTATTGTGTAGAATTAAATGTTGACGTATCTCTTGGTGTTTGGTTATCATAAGCTTTTTAACAAAGCAATAAATTAGTTTATAGAGAATGAGATCACCACAAAACGAAAATATCAGAATAAAATTTTGTTGTCCCGAATGTGGGGAAACAATAGAATTAACAATAAAAAGGGAAAGGCTAAAAAAACATTCAGCTATATACTCACCGATGCTCCAATTGTGAAAAAGAAATACCAATGAATATAGTAAGCTATCGCTGTTTAATTTGTAATGCTGAAAATAAAGCCGTAATCCCACAAGGTTTTCAAGTTTACGAGTTTCAAAATTATTTACCTTCAAATGTATGTGAATTTAAATATCGGAGCTGTGGAAAAAAAATGAAGAGTGTGATATTAAAGATGAAGATTGGTTTTTTGCAAAATGTAAGTGCAGATTTAAATATTGGTCGAAACTTCTTCCAAGCGAAGTAGTGATTGATTCGTGTGAGTGTGGCACAATAAACTGTCTTAGAGTCGTCGCTGGTGAAAATTCGTTTAAAACCTTTGGATACAGTGATTGGTTTTACCACTACACCGAAGAACTTCTGGTCAGACCCATAACAAAAAAGCTGTTAGATTTGTTTGGTAATGGAAAAATAGTTACATTTAAAAATTTTAGATCAAATCTTAATCCAAAAGTATTAGTTTCCTCTACTTTTATTTACATCATTTTCTTTGTTTTCCCAACTTATCTTATCCTTAATGTTTTACCTCTGCCTTTTTTTAAGTTTACTTTGGAACTAACCCTTGTATTTAGCTTCATCTTATTTTGTATTTTCCTCGTATTTCAAAAATTTCTAAGGATTTCACGAATAAAAATGGTCTGCGGATTCGCATTTTCGTGGCTCACAATAAGTTCATGGACATCATGGCTCGTTGATATAGTTGGTTACCCGATTCTACTTATCTCACTTTACAATCTAATTTTAAATCCATTGCTGTTACCATTACTTAAAGAAGACACTTCCTTTTTTTGTTCAATTCTCTCAATATTATTGATCTTTATGCTCATACCCTGGTTACTGTGGTGCAGATTGTTTATTGAAAATTTAATAAAGATTTACGGTGAAAAGGAGAGAATACTAGGCGAAAAAATAATAGAAGTGTATGGACAGAATCTAACTCTCCAACCCTTTGTTGCTTTAGTTTTATTCGTTGTAATTGCATTAATTTACTTCTATTTAGGTTCTAGGATAGCAGATATAACAACGTTATTAATAGTCTTCGTATACTTTATTCCACTTTTTCCGTTTTTTATAGCAGTTTTTCAGCATTTGATAACTTTACCTTACCTTTGCTATTTAGAATGGGGGTATCGTTCTGGGGAGATGGGACTACACAAATATAATGATTTGTTTACAATTGAATTTTTCAATAAAATAGTTGAAGTAGCGATATATGTATCGGTCATAGCAACTACGACGTTTTTAGTCTTTACCGATGTTTTGAAGATAGTATATTACACTAGTGAATCTTTCAGAGTTGTTTTAGATGGATCCTTTAACAAATTGCTCTTAGCGTTGGAAAGTGGTATTAACTTAAAACTTTCAAAGATATTAGACTGGAAATACATAAGGCTTACGTTATTTGGATTATTCATTTTGTTGCCTTCATCACTAGTATTCTTTGCAATTAGTAGCACTGTTAGAAATATAAAGTTCGCACAACTTAGGGAAATCCAAAAAGAGCTACAACTTAATGAGGGTAACGATAATAAAAAAGAAAATTCAAAAATTACTAGGTTTTAGGAATGCAATTTTGCAAAGTGGTAGGGCAATCTCAACTGTAGACTACTTAATGAGATTTGGAGTTATGCTATTCATAATGTTCCTTACTAAGGGTTTTGGATTTTTATGAACTCACTTACGCTCTGTTGAGAGATTAAATAAATTTTAGATAAATTTTAACGAAACTCGTTTTTAAAATTTAAATTTGACTGCCAGAGATATTAATTAGCGTATATATCTCTCAAAAAACAAATCAATTCGAGAAAAGTTTTAAAGTTGCTAGCAAAACATAGTTCGATGGGTAGCGTAAAGGATTTGGTCGTTTTAAAGGAGGCAAAAGACAACCAGTTGGGCTTAGGTAGATTTGTATTCAGCGACAGATACTCCGTTTTCGATTATGGTGAGATGCCCGACAAAATCGAGGGCAAAGGAAAAAGCTTATGCTTAATCACATCACACTTCTTTGAAATTTTAAACAAGAAGGGAATAGAAAATCACTATGTGGGTTTGATAGAAAACGATGAGGTTAAAAGCTTAAAGGAGTTGGAGAGTCCAACAAACGTGATGGAGGTTAAATTGGTAAGGGTCATAAAGCCCGAAAGTGGCTATGATATATTTAAAGTTGAGAAATCAAATTTTCTGATTCCGTTGGAGATTATTTACAGAAATGTAATAACAAAAGGCTCAAGTTTTTTGAGGAGGTTGAAAAATAAGGAAATCAGCTTGGAGCAGTTTGGCTTGGATGAATTGGTTATAGACAAAAAACTCGAAAAGCCAATCGTTGATTTCAGTACAAAGCTTGAAGATAAAGACAGATATCTAAGCTATGAAGAGGCTAAAAGCATTGCAGGACTGAGTGATGATGAGTTTGATGAGCTAATCAAGCTAACGTTGAAAGTTGACGATATAATAACGAAAGAGGTGGAGAAAGTTGGACTGACAAACGAAGATGGGAAAATTGAGGTTGCTTTTGATGATAAAAGGCAATTCATGGTTGTTGATGCTCTTGGCACACCAGATGAGTGCAGGTTCAGCTACAATGGCATAGAGATGAGTAAGGAGGTTTTGAGGGCATATTACAAAACCACTGAATGGTATAAAAAGCTTGAAATGGTTAAAGGTACTGATGCTAGTGGTTGGAGGGAAAAGATTGGAATTCCACCAAAACTACCAAGTGAATTGAGGATGGTTGTTGAGGACATGTACAAGGCTTTGTGCAATGAAATTACATCAATAAGGTTCTTTGATGTGCCAAGCTTGAAGGATGTTGTTAAAACGATTAAGGAGTTGGAGGAAAAGTATGAATAGCATGAAGGCAGCATTGGCAATTGAAGATGGAACGTATGTGGAAGGAATAGCATTCGGAGCAGAAAAGACTGTTGAAGGGGAGTTAGTTTTCAACACATCAATGACTGGATACGTTGAAGCTCTAACAGACCCAAGCTATGCTGGGCAAATACTGATGATGACCTATCCATTAATTGGAAATTACGGTGTTTGCACAGAAGATTTTGAGAGTGATGGTGTTAAGGTTGAGGGTTTTGTAGTTAAGGAGTTGTGCAAACACCCAAGCAATTGGAGAAGTGAGATGAGCGTTGATGAACTGCTTAAGCAGTACGATGTTCCGGGAATTGAAGGAGTTGATACTAGAGCTTTAACAAAGAAAACGAGAATTTATGGGGCGATGAAGGCTGTTTTAGCAGTTGGAGATGATTTGGATAAAGAGAAACTGTTAAAGAGGGCTGTTGAACAGCCATCAATAACCGAGATTGATTTAGTAGACAAAGTTTGCGTTAAAGAACCTAAAAAATACGAAGCTGAGAAGCCAAAATTTGAGGTCGTTTTGATTGATTGCGGAATAAAGCTAAGCATATTAAGGCAGTTGTTGAAGAGGGGAGTGAACGTAACTCTCGTTCCGTACAACTATCCAGCCAATAAAATCTTGGAAATGGATCCCGACGGAGTTTTTGTGTCAAATGGCCCGGGAGACCCAGCAAGGGTTAAGGAGACGATTGAAACGATCGCAAAATTAGCTGGAAAGCTACCAATGGCTGGGATTTGCTTAGGACATCAATTAACTGCCTTAGCTTTGGGGGCAAAAACGTTCAAGCTGAAATTTGGGCATAGAGGAGCAAATCAACCCGTCAAAGATTTTGAGACTGGAAGGGTTTTCATTTCAAGCCAGAATCATGGATTTGCAGTTGATGAAAAAAGTTTGCCAAGGCGTTTGAAAGTCACGCAGATAAACCTTAATGACCACACTGTTGAGGGTATGGTTCATGAAGATTTTCCGTTGATAACTGTGCAGTATCATCCTGAAGCTGGACCTGGACCACATGACACTTACTTTTTCTTTGACAGGTTTGTGGATATGTTAAAAAAATTTTAATTTTGTAAATTTTTAACTGTTTTAAAGTGAAAGTAAAAGTAAAAAATAGTAGGGAGTCACCCCAGCGTTTTAGTCCCGCCTCCCAGTATTGGTAACGTAGGGTTACATCCCTATTTTTGGTATGTAACAAATCATGATGAATATAGTTGTAGAGTAACACCAAAGAAAGGATAAGATAAATTATAACAACAGCTAATAATTTATTGAAACAAAATAAAAAGATGAAGTTTATTTATTGTAATTCTCGATAGATAGATAAGTAACAAACTTGCACCCTTTATATACTCTTAGTATTACATCTTACTTGGAATAACGAGACTGGTTGGAGATGAGAGTGCCTTGGTTTTAAACTGTTGCGAGGTGTTTAATTACCTGTGAGAGGTGGATGATGATACAGGGTGAAGTCGGTACACACGAATACCTTGCAGTTTTGGATAAGCTGGGTTTAGTAAAACCTAAGAAGATAACTATAGGAGTATATGTATATGAAGACTTTATAAAAATTTTAAAAAAGAATGGCATAACGATTTCAATGGCAGTAAACATTGGCTTGGAGATGTTTTTGAGGGATAAGGGGTTATTGAAGTGAGTTGATTCTTAATTTTTTTAACTTGTCATAAAGTGTTCTTGATGAAATTCCTAAGATTTTGGCTATCCTGTGTTTGGGTAATCCCAGCTTTAACAGTTCAACAATCTGTTCGTCCAGTAAATTCTCATTTATCTGCCCTTCTACAATCATCCTTTCTTTTCTCTTTGTCTCAAGCACTTGTTTGACATTAATGAGCTTCTGCTTCACAACCTTCAGCCTGATCCTATTGTATTCCTCATAGACAGGATAGTGGAGAGGAAAGACGTCATAAGCCTCCTTCTTGATGTATCCCTGAAACTTTGGCGTAAGCTTGTGGCTGTAAAGAACTGCGAGTCTATACTTAGTAGAATCTATTTTGTAACCCATGTCTCTTAGCATCTCACTCATTTTAGCATCAATTTCAGTAATTTTTACCCTCAGCATGATCTCATTCATGATCCGCCCGATGACATTGTTTCCGGGACTGTTGAAGATTACGCAGCTACATACTGACCTTATCAGATCGAACAATTCGGCAAACTCTTGCTTGCTATCTTCCCACCATGTGGATTTACTCAACCAAATTCCCGCATCATCCATTATCAGTACCTTTATCCTTTCTCCCTCTCCAGCTTCAAGCCTCTCTAATGTCTTCAGCATTTTATCAATTGCATCAAGGGGACTAAAGAAGAGGTGCTTCAAAGCTGTGTTCCAACAACCGTAAACATCTGCCGCAACATGCAAACTGTATGATGTCTTGCCCGTTCCCTGCGATCCATA
>QMZC01000008.1 GCA_003662995.1 Archaeoglobales archaeon | reverse complement strand
TCTGCTCTCCTCAGCCAACTTCCTAACCTCATCAGCAACAACAGCAAACCCTCTTCCATGTTCTCCTGCTCTGGCAGCTTCTATTGCAGCATTCAATGCTAGTAAGTTTGTTTGGTCTGCTATTGATTTGATTTTCTCCGTTACCTTTCCTATGTTTCTTACTGCATTGTTCAATGAATCTACTATTTCCGCTGTTTTTTCAACCTCTTTTATAATTACTTCAAGTTTTCTAAGAGCTTCGCCACCTTTCTCTTTGACCTCCTCTGAATTATGTACTGCCTGAGAGGCGTAATCTGCCGACCTTGATGAAGCATCGCTTAAGTCTTTAAATATTTCCTCAGCTGATTTTAAATCAGCAGCCGATGCATTAGCGAGCTTCGATAAGTTCTCTGATCCAGTAGCAATTTGCTGGGCTGCTGATGAGATCTGCTGCATTCCAGCATTCATTTGATTTACAGCCTCATTAGCCTCTTTTACTTCCTCAGCAGTAGTTTTCATCCCTTCAGTCACATCTTTTATGATTTCCTTGAGCCTTTCAGAAAATTCGTTAAACGTGTCGAACGTTTTGCCAAATTCATCATCTTTCTCTTTTTCCAATCTAACATCCAGATTCCCAGCTTCCAATTCCTTCAAAGCTTTTCCAATCTTTTCGAGACAGCGATTAGTATAATCAAGCATTTCTTGAATTTCCTTTTCTTTCTCTTTTATTTCAGAGATGTCTGTAAACAAATCAAGTACTCCAAGTAGATTCCCTTCTTTATCGTGTATAGGCACACAAGATACCAAAATAGGGATTTCTTTCCCGTGCTTGGTTTTTGTTACAGCTTGCAGGTTGTAAACAGCTTCTCCTGATTCTATTACTTTGTCTGCTATCGTTCTGGTCCCTTCTGTTTGGAATATTTCAGATGGACTTTTACCAATTATGTCGTTCGCATCATTATAGCCGGCAAGTTTTGCCAATTCATTGTTTGCGTACCTTATCTTGTGATCTTTGTCAACAAACAGTACGTATGCAGGGTATGGCATTTCTTTGAATAATCTTTCAACAAAATCTAAAATCCTCTGCATCTCTTTTTCTCTCTTTTTCAAATCAGTAACATCTTCCAAAGTCTCCACAGCCCCTATGATTTCCCCTTTAGCTCCATAAATCGGAGCTGCTGTAAATCTGAGATGCCTCAATTTTCCGTTAAATGTGAATGAGCCTTCAGCAAAGAATGCTCCATCAACGAGGTGCGATTTCTTGATATTTGTATAGTATTTGTGTGCATCTTCTGGATTTTCCATTACAATATCAGCCAGAATAGGTCTTTCGTTGTCGTAAAACGGCTCCCACTGTCTCTTTGTTCCGATCATTTCCTCAGCCTTGTATCCTGACATGTCTTCCATCGCTTTGTTCCAGTATGCAATCTTGTGCTCTTTGTCGAGAACAATCAGAGAGACGGGTATCTTATTAATTACCTCTTCAATTTCCTTCTCCTTCTCCTTCAAAGTTGTGATATCCTTGACAACGACTAAAGCTCCGGTTATGTTTCCATCAGCATCTGTCAAAGGTGAGGCATTTACCAATATGGGTGTTTCAATCCCATTTTTTGTTGTGAAAACCGTCTCTACATTCTCAACTGTTATGTTGTTTTCCATAGCTCTAATTGCCGCCTCACAAACCTTGCATTTTCCATTGGTTCCAAATATTTCGTAACCCTTCATTTTCAAAGCTTCGTTTTCACCATATCCCGTCAATTTCTCAGCCTGTTCTGTCCAGTAGATCACATTCCTGTCTGAGTCTACCGCAAACACCGCATCTGGTAGAGCTTTGAGTATAGCTTCATTTTTTGCGCTGGTCTCGCGTATCTCTTTCTCTTTCTCCTTTAATTCAGTTATATCAGTAAAAACTCCGAGAGAACCAATTACCTCACCATTGACTGTAATTGGAACGCAAGAAACCAACGCTACTATTTCCGCACCATTTACGAGTTTGGTTGGTACTTCTCTGTTTAAAACGGGTTTTCCTGTCTTTATGACCTTCTCTGCTACAGTAAGTTTTCCTTCTTTGACGTAAAAGATTTCGGATGGACTTTTACCAATTATGTCGTTCGCATCATTATAGCCGGCAAGTTTTGCCAGCTCATCATTTGCATACCTGATTTTTCCGTCTTTGTCAGTGTACAAGAAGTACACCGGTGGGGGCATGTTTCTTGCAAGCAACTCCATAAACTTGTATGCCTGCTCAACAACCTCCTTCTCCCTTTGAATCTCCTTTTCTTTTTCATTCAGAAGAGCGTTTAATCTATTGACCTCGTCTTCCAATTCGGATATCCGTTTATCTTTGCTCTTTGAGTTTCTTGCCTTCTTACCCTTTACTTCCATTTTCTCTGCATTTATCATTTACCCACCTCCGCAAATATTTATTTTAATTTTAAGTATATAAGAATTTCTTGTAAAATAGAAATTTCAGAATTGTAATTATAGAGATGTGCTATAAAGTCGTATACAGATTTGTTTGAGCGTTCAAGACCTAGAATAGATTTAAAAATATTCTCTGTATGTGCCAAAGCTTCGTATATAACAAATCTTACACGTAGGTCAACTTTAAAAAGCTTGGCGGTAATTGCTTAGTTATTACGAGTGGTGCACCGACTGCAGGTCTCAATTCAATTGTTAAAACTTCGTCTGGTGTAATAGTCCCTACGTCCCAGCACTGCACGTTGATCTCTATTTTGTATTTTTCATTCGCCTCTACAATTCCATCACTGTCCCCAATGATTGGCTGATACCACCACCAATTACCAACGCATACTTGGTCATCTATGTATCGATGTGTGGAATTCCCAGCACTCACAGCATAACATCCAGGGACTGTAAGTATGTAACTGAATGTAACCCACCCATCCTTCTCAGCTTCTACTGCAACTCTAACTTTTCCATCAACAATCGTTGCGGTAACATTTGAGCTTGTACCTTCTATGCTTGAAACGGTCTTTTTACTACTGTTAATGTACAAGGCTATATCGCCAGTAAGCGATGTGTTTTTGGTATTTCTCAAGAATGCTGTAATGTACACTACAAGAGGTTCACAGCCCGACGGAGGATATGCTGTACTGCCAATTAAGTATAGCCCCTGTGTGTTTAGTGTGATGTTGTTAGTAACATTGCCTGCAATAATGGGAGTTACACCACTTGTGTAGGGTTTCTGTTCATAGCCATCTTTGGTTATAACAGCAATTGATGCCTTTTCTAAATCCACACTTGCTCCGCCTGCTGATTGTGTCACATAAAAATATATGGTATTGACACAACCACTGGAACCTGTTGGGTCACATGCGAGGTATATATACTGCCCATCTAAAACAAGTGAAGCTGATGCTTGTTTGACGCCATTGACTACAATACTCTTTGATTTTTGTGCGGTAAAGAATCCCGAGCCAAGTATGGTGTATCCAAAAACTGCTCCAACTACAACAAACGCTATTAAAACTATGGATGCTTCGAGTCCTGTGAAAGCACCATCAGAATTTGGCATGTCATATACTTAAAATAAAGCTATATATAATTTTTACTTATGAGTATTTAATTACAGTATTGAAATTTCTAAACTGAAATTGGATTAACCTATCTATTTTTCCCTAAATGTCCCAAATATCAACAAACTCAAAAACGAATAAAAAAATTAATAAATGACAACACCAAATAATTATCCATGCCCGTTCAAAGCCCTTCTGAATCGGAAAGGGCACAAACTGCACAAACAGATAGGGCTATAAGGAGTGAAAGTGCAATAAAAATTTTAATGAGCCTAAAAGAGGAGGAATTGAGATTTTCCCAATTGTATATCAAAACGAGATTAAAGCCATTGATAATTCATAGGCAGATAGAAAACTTAAAAAAATTAGAATTAATCGGCAAGAATAACGAGTATTTTTATATTACATCGAAGGGTAAAAACTTGCTGGACGAACTTGACGAACTTCTTGCTTTAAGATTTAAATAAAATTGTAAAAAGCTGTTAAAAGTTAGCAGCAATTTCCAGCTCCCACTTCGTGAGCCCTTGCTATCACCCCCATTTTAAATTATTAATCCAAATATAAATAAATTTCCTTTAAAAATGAAATTTCAATTTTGCAATTTCAAGCTTTTGCAACCTTTCCCTTAAATTGATTGAGTATCTCCAACACTTCTTTAAGCTCTCTTTCAATCTCCTTAACGTCTAAGTTCTCATTTCTCAAATCTCTTAGTAAATCCAATTTCTCTTCTTTCTTAACAGTTATTTCTTTTTCTAAAGAAGCTAATAAAGCGTCTTTTTCATCGAACTCGATCTCTTCAGCAGTATCCGTTTCTGCAATCATCTCGGCCTCCTGTCGTTCATCCACATCAAATCCGAATTCAGCTTCCAGCTCATCGGTGTCTATTGTTATGTCTGCGTTTAATCCCTCCAAATCCTCCTCTTTTATGTCCATTTCAGAAATCGAATCTTGCTCCAATGACGTAGCGGTCTCCATCTCGTCGATCAGATTATCTTCAATTGCAAATTCCTCTTTCTTTTCTTCAAGAACTTTATCAACTTCTTGCGAATCAAGTTCTACAACTTTCTCCACCGGTTTTGGAGTTTCTTCCACAACTTCTTTCAGTTTCTCGTCGATCTCTTTTAGTTTATCTTCCCTAGCGGCTTTACTCAGATTGAAAGTTGGTTTTTTTAAAGAGATGTTGCTGAGCTTATCAGAAATTTTACTGAACAACCCCATTTTATTTTTGAGTTTCTCTATGCTTATACTCTTACCAAATTTGTCCTCAGAACTTTCGCCTTTCTTTATCTTTAATTTATCCAACTTATTTATTCTTTCAAATTTTTTGTTTATCTTTTCAAGTTTACTGCTGAAATCGACCTTTATTTTGCCCTCATTCTTCAGTTTGTCATACAAGGTTGCACCACCAATTGCTCCTCCAGCCATTATCAATCCCACAATTATACTAACATCCAAATTTAACCACCTCCTCCTTCCACAAACGATGGAAACGTGAAAGCCATGCTCACTGCTGGCGGAATAACGATCATCGCAATTCCAGATAGGATGCAGAGTATTGCACCATAGTAGAATATCATATAGGTTGCCCCTCCCTTTACTATCTTTGCTGCAAAAATGTTTGCCGTAGTTATGATCAACACAACAACGAGAGTGTATTGGTACAGCAAGTCCAATGGGATGCCACTGAAGATGCCTATGTTCATGCCACCAACGATACCCGGAACGTTTTTCAATTTCTCACCCGATATACTGTATTGCGAGAACAGAGTTGTAATCAGCTTGGTAAAAATTGTCAATATTTGGGATATGAACAGCAACAGAGATACCATAGCTAAGTGCAGTGGTATTACTAAACTTATGAAACCCGAAGAAATCAAATCCCTTTTCATTCTTAGCAAGACCATCTCTAAATTTGAAGAACTGACCAAGTCGCCTATAACGTCCGCATCTCCACCCAAATCAACAGCATCAACAAATATGCTCGTTAACTTGTGTATCAAATAACTGCCGCTCTCACCGATAAACTTCTCCCAGCAGAGCTTTGGATCTAATCCCATAGCCAATCGCTTATAAAGTTGATACGCCAAATCTTTAAGCTCTCCCAAGTTCTTCTGATCTATCTTTGTCAGAGCTTCAGCAATTGACAAACCTGCACCACTCACTATCGCCCCTAAGTTTCGTATAAATACGGTAAAACTTTCATCACGTTTACTTATCTTTATATCATCGTTTCTCCCAACAAATCCAACCGGAAGCATTACCAAACCTGCCGAGATTAACCCAAACCCTTTTAAATCTATGCCGTTGAAAACAAACATTTCCGGATTGAAAAACGTCGGGATTACACTCATCAAAAAAATAAGCAGTAATGAAATTATGAGTGAGACTGGCATCCATTTTGCAACAATTCTCTGTTCTCTTGACTTTATTCTCAAATTATGGGTTTTTACATCCTTTGGAACAGATTTGTAAAGCAACGCCACACCCATAAACGATATTAAAAGTATGAAAAACGCAGTTGTGTACAAAGTCTGGGCAGGATCGCCAACTTTGTATATTATTACCGATAACAGAATTACTATTGAAACCAAGGATGTTGAAACCGTTAACGCCGTATAGGCATCAGTCCACTTTCTTAAAGATTCCAAACACCTCTCGAATTCATCCTTTCTTACAGTCTTGAATACTTTCCATTCCTTTTCTAGAAACTCCCTATCTGGTTCTCCTGCTGAAATCGCATTCGAAAATCGATTTAGCAAATTTTTCACCCTTTCATGCTTGACCTTCCTTGCTATCAATTCACAGGCTGTAGCATAATCATAGTGCCATTTCTGCGCCAAGTCTTTAATTTTACTGAAGTACTTGCTTGGCGCATACTCTCTTTTTTCAGAAGTTTTTTCAAAGATTTTGTCTCTGCTTATTTGAGCTGTAGAAATGGAAGCCATGTAAGTAAGTATAAAAAGTAAATCATTATCCATGTAGAGTTCTTCTTTTAGAGTCTTTATTCTCTCAAGGATACCTTGGAATAGGCCCTTGCTTTCTTCTTTTTTCCTTCCGAATCTAAACTTTTTTATCGTTGCTACTTCCATGAAATCACCTAAAACTGTATTTTGAGCAATCCACTCTTTCTAATCTTCGCCAAAGTGTGGAATAAATCGTAGAAATTCGTGACCCCTTCTTCATGTAATTTTTGCAGGATCTTTGCCCTTTTTTCAACCTCTTCGTAAATCACTCTCTTCTTACTTGCTGGAATGCCAAGCCTCGTCGCAATTTTTTGTTCCAACAAGTAAGAGGTACCATAACCATTGAAAACATGCGTGTCCGTAACAGGATCCCACGAGAACGCTTCAATGAACGATACACCACCTTTTTGCGGATTGTAGCCAACGATCTCATTAACACTCAAGACCCTCCTTACAAGCTTTCCATCGGGTCTCCTAACCGCACTTTGGATTAAAACGAAGTTTAAGTTGTCAATGTACGTCTTTGGAACATTTATCGGTTCAGCGGTAAGTCTCTGTATAAGCTTCTCAACAGTGGCTGCATGGAATGTGGACATGACAGGGTGTCCAGTTTGCATAGCCTGAAATGCTATGTTGCCCTCAACACCTCTGATCTCACCAACCAGTATATAGTTCGGTCTCTGCCTCAAAGCCGCTTTCAGCAGATCAAACATTGTAACGTCTGAACCGCTCCCCTCTCCGATTGCGCCACCCCTAGTGCTACCTCTTGTAACCTCTCTCGTCCAGTTTTTGTGTGGAACTTGCAATTCGGGAGTATCTTCAATTGAAACAACCTTTGCATCAGGAGAGATGAATGCGGTAATGGCGTTGAGTGTGGTTGTTTTACCGCTTGCCGTTTCACCGCATATAAATCCACTCATACCCTCAGAAATTAAAAGCCACAAGTAGCCAGCAATCATGTAGTCCATCGTTCCACTCTCAATAATCTGCAAAACACTGAATGGCGTCTCATTGAACTTTCTTATGGTGAAATTACTGCCATTTCTGCTTATGTCCGTTCCATAAACTATGTTAATTCTCGACCCATCAGGCAACGTTGCATCGACAATGGGGTCTTTATACGTTATGGGCTTTCCTATCCTCTCTGCAAGCCTTATTATGAATTTGTTAAGCGTCTCTTCTTCTCTAAACTCAATTACACTCTTCAATCCCTTGAAAACCTTGTGTTCAATGAATATTGGACCGAGCCCATTGCAAGTAATATCTTCAATGTACTTATCCCTAATATAAGGCTCAAGAACCCCTAAACCAACCTTATCCCTTATTATCGCGTACTCTAAAGCTTTAAACTGCTCCCTTGTAACGTATATTTTGTCATTCATGCCATTTCCATTGTCCTTGCTTTTAACAAACAGCTTTAAAAACCCACCATTGTCGTTGATGAATTCATCAACTTTCCTGCCATTTGTAATTACGCATATCTCCCTCAACGCCTTTTTCAAGATTTTCTCCTTCTCCTCTGAATCTGAAGGGTCAAAGTCTATGTCTGTGAGATAATCAACCAGTCTGATCTCAACCTCTTTAACCAATTCCTCCACACCTGTGAGCAGCGTCGGCTCTATGGGGATGTAGAAATTTCTGACATCGTTTTTGTCGGGGTAGATATGAATGTAAATTTGTTCACTCGCAGGATATATCAGGTTCGGATTCTCCATTTCTCCATGCTTTTTCTCTAATTTGGGAAAGTACTTCGGAATTCCAATTTTATCCAAAGGTAGAATGTGCAGGTATTCTAACAAATGTAAATTCTTCTCCACTTCCTTTTTCATCGGTTTTGGAAGTAGTTTGTAAATTCCACATGTTTTCAGATTTGTGTGATCGTGATCATCATACCTTTTCGGTGTGAAGGGGAAATTGGCAACTACTCCTGCCTTAAGCCCCTTGGGCTTCATACTGAAGTCGATCTTCTCGGCAGCAGCAGTTGCCATCCCTCCACCTCCTCATTCTTGTTATTACTATAATGATTACTACTTTATAAATTTTTAGGTTAGGTTTGAGCTTGCGAAATCGGTATGATCTTAAGACCAAATCCTGGCTGAACTTCAAAACTGACGATGTTTCCCGTTGTCTTTTTAGCTCCTCTTATCTTTGCAACTTCTAAGACACTGACATACCTATCACCAACCTGCTCCTTTCTCAAGAAAAGGTGGCAATCACAGGCTGATCTTATTCTAACCAACGTATCCTCCTTGAATGCGTGTTGGTGTAAGGTGATAAGTATCGTCTTCCCTCTATCGCAAAAGTTCTTTAGTTTTGTTAAAAATTCAAGAATGTCATCCTCCTCAGAATAAGTCGTGAACATCGTCAATGAGTCTATAATTGCCACGTTTTCTCTAACGCTCTTTATGTGATCTGCTATTAAGGTTAAAATACTCCTCATCTGCTCGTGCGTCCAGTCCATTCCTTCCAGATGCATTGGGAATATCCTCAAGTATCCCCAAGCATAAAAATCAGAGACGTCTAAGCTCAGACTCTCCATCTGAGCCAGTAAACTTTTTATTGTGTTTTCTGTGGTGTAATAAGCGATACAATGTCCCTGCCTTAAACCACCATACATGAACTGCTGACACATCACACTCTTTCCAGTATCGTTTTCACCTTCTATGAGCGTCAATGAGCCCAATGGAATTCCTTCACCCAGCCTCTTGTCTATTTCAGTATTTCCGCTTGAAAGTATGTTCTTTTTTAATTCCTCCTCTATATCCTCCAACATGGTTATCACCCCACCACATACCTTTTTGCAGCAACAACGCCATTCGGCGTTGAAACTTCAATCCAAACAACATCACCCGAATTGAATGTTCTCAAAATCCTAATTTCAAGCGTTTCAGATGGATCGAGAATGTTCGGGTTAATTGTGTCGTTGTAGAATGCATACACATCCCAATCTGTATCGTAATCGAGATATTCAACCACACCATTTTTAATCAAAACTACATCCCACAAACTGTAATCGCTGATTTTTGTATCTCCGGTGTTTGTCACATTGATGTACAAGTGCTTGTTTCCAGTAAGATTCCAACGGATGTTTTCGATGCTTATGTCGGTGTGAATTCTCTTTATTGTAGTTTTATGTAGAGAATTAAAACCTGTATGTACGCTATCTACAATATTGTCCGTTTCCATAACGAAGGAATAAGCGATTACAAGAATCATCGCAATTGATATTATCGATACGATAATCGTATCGAATCCCATAGAATCACCCCACTGAGAAAATATCAGACGTCGAGATTCCATTGTAGAGAATAAAATCTGCTGTATATTCATCACTGCTCAATGCACTTCCGAATTGGACAGTGATTTTTATTGTTTCGCCAGTTTCCCAGTAATTATCTCCATCTCCGTTCTCGAACTCATAATCCCAAGTGGGATGCGATGCGGAATTAAACAAGACGTGCCAATAATTTGATGACGAATAGATGAACAAATCACTCTTATTTACATAACCAACAGGAATTTTATTATTACCAATATTTTTAACCCAGATATAGACAGTATCCTTACCACTATTAACGCTAATAAAAATTATATCTACATTCGTCTCAATTCTCTCTTCCATATTTTCGGCGAGGGAGTTAAACGTACCAGCCATGCTATGAATCGATGGAATTGCAGCTTTGATTAAAGCTGCAACAGCTATAATGCTTGCTATCGCCAGCAAAGCTGTTGTAATAACCTCCCTCGCCATATTGACACCTAAGATCTCTCATTACTCAAAAGCAACTTCAAAACTTTGGAGTCTAAACTAATATCCTCAGGATTCAGGATGTTGTACAATTTATACAGATCAATAACGGCCCTATCAAGATCGCCGTTCCTACTTATGAGTTCAATTATCTTCAACACTATATCTCTAACTTCCTGCGTGATGTAACCAACCATCTCAAAAACTTCAACCAACTCTTTAATCGTTTCTTTGTTGTATTTGCTTAACATTTCTTTACTCCATTCCATAATGCTGTACAATGCAAGGGGATCGATCTGTTTGATCTTATCGAATTTCTTCAAATCTTCCAACTTTGGTTTTTCGATTATTTCTGCATGGTAGTCAATCTTAGGTTCAAACCTAGGCTCAAATCTTGTATCACCTTTTGTTCTTCCAGTTTCTTCAATTTTTTCTCTCTTTTCCTCTTTCTTTTCTTCTCTCACCTCCTCCTTTTCCTTCTTTTCATCTTTTTCCTCTTTTCTTACTTCTTTGTCTTTATCTTCCTCTTCCTCCACGTAAGGTGGAATTACCTGAACAGCCTGAACCTTTTGAGCTCCACCTAATGCACCTTCAGCCAAACTGGATAGGCTTTGAAACGGGTTTTCCAGTTGGTTCATCGTCTCCCTTATGTCTAACAGCAACTTTTTTATCGAACCCTTTATCTCAGTTATCTCCTCCTCAAGCTGAGCTAATTTGGATTCGGGAGTATCTGATTCTGCACTTGCGATTATGTCGTCTATCATTGATTGGTCGAGATTTTCCATCTATTCACCTCCTTAAAAAATTAAAAAATATTAAAAAATTTGAAAAGTTTTTACTTCAGCAGCACCATTATATCGTCGATGGCCGGTGGAGCCTTGAGCTCAATTGGATACGTTGCACCGATTGGAGGTTTAACTTCAATTATGAAGTCATCATTCGGGCCGATATTTAAGCCTGCACCATCAGTGCACCCCAAATATACGGTAATTTCGGCCTTCTCAAACTCTTCAAGGTAGTCGTCAGGATTATCACCCTGCAAACTGTAAACCCAGTTGACATAATAGTCTGAGCTCTTATCTAGATCCGTGCTGTTGTTGTACGTCAACTCTACGAAATCACCGTCTGAAGGAACAAGAACTGTTATGACTGTCTTGTTCAGGTCAATCGACTGTCCACCCGCTGCAAGCTGAATTGTGAACGTAACATTCTCAATTTTGTTTGCAGAAATATTTCCTGTAGCAACTATTGATCCAACAAGCTCCATGCTGCTAGTAGCCTGTTTGACACCAGTATGTACAGTTTCCTGACCCTTCTGAGTTGCAAAGAAACCTGCTCCTAGCAATACGTAGCTGAAGACTGCTGCAACTGTGACGAACGCTATTAGTACGATTGCTGCTTCCAAGCCAGTAAAACCTTTTTCATCTTTTACTATTTTCCACACCATGGGCATCACCTCAGATATACGTTAAATTCGTGAAGCTCGGTGGTAGCGTTTTTGTTATCGTCAGTGGTGCACCAATTGGTGGGCGTACTTCAATTGTGATTTCGTCGTTAGGATTCAAATCTCCTATCCCACTCCAAGTCCAGTCATAATCTGTATTGCTAACATTGATTATGATCTTGTATTTCTCATTTGGTTCAACAACGTTGTCGCCATCACCAACTGTGTCGTCATACCACCATGGACAATTATCGCCACCACTACCAACTGTACAGGCACTCTCATTATAGAACAGCTGTTTGTATCCGTTCTCGGTAGTTATTGATATGGATGTTTTATTCAGATCTACTGGTGTTCCACCAGCAGTTTGTGTGACATAGAAGTAAATTTTTCCAACTTTACCATTTGAACCCGTTTCGCCATTGGCATCGCTACTGCAGTTCAGATAGATATACTGCCCATCCAGCGTTAATGAGCTGCTAGCTTGTTTGACACCAGTGTCCACAACTTTCTTGCTCTTCTGCGTTGTGAAGAAACCTGCTCCCAGCATGACATAGCTGAAGACCGCTGCCACCACTACAAAAGCTATTAGTACGATTGCTGCTTCCAAGCCAGTAAAACCTTTTTCATCTTTTCTTATTTTCCACTTCATTCCACCACCTCTCCTAATTTCCTACTCCTCATCAACCTTATCATTACAATCAGTGATATATAAAATTTTTTACATATTCAGTAATTACTTTTTTCTAAGTTGAAATTATTTATTTGAAATTGGAAAAGTGTAATTGCAAAAATGAGAGTTCTAAAATACGTTGAAATACTCGATGAAATTTGAAAGACTCATCTATAAATTGTCTAAACACTACAATTCCTTGCATCCTAAGCCAATTTGAGAGGACTTCAAATCCAAGTCTAGAAAATTTTAACAAAAAAATTAAATTTTGTCAAACCATTTTTCTATAATGACAAAACGCCTCGTCATTAAGGATATTGAAAAGTGTGTTGGTTGTAGCCTTTGCATGTACGCATGTGCAAGAAAGTTTGCAAAAAAGCCTGAGATAGGCATCGACTCATCAGGGATACTTGCTATAAGCCTTAGTGGATTTGAGAGAGGTGCAACAGTGATCTTTTGCAGAGCTTGCATCGACCCTCCATGCATTCAAGTTTGCCCAACGAATGCATTAAAGCCTAAGAAAGGTGGTGGAGTTGTTTTTGTGGAGAATTTGTGTATAGCGTGTGGAAATTGCATGGAGGCTTGCACAATCGGGGCAATTTTTAGGAGGCAAGACGGAAAGCCAGCGGTCTGCATTCATTGCGGTTATTGTGCAAATTACTGCCCACACGATGTTTTGGCTTTTCAGGAGGTTGAAGCATGAATGTTCTTTACATCGATTTGTCGAAATACAAGTATGAAATCGTAAATCGCAAAGATCTGTTTGAGGAGTGGATTGGCGGAGTTGGTGTTGGAATACAGCTTTTAAAAGAGGAATTGAATCCCAAATCTGATCCGCTAAGCGAAGAGAACGTGATCGTTTTTGCTGTTGGTCCTTTCACACCCGCATATCCTTTAGCATCTAAAACCGTAGCTTTGTTCAAAAGCCCATTGACAAAGAACCTTGGTGAATCCCACGCTGGTGGAAGAACTGCTACCGCCATAGCCAATGCAGGATACGGAGCTGTTGTAATTAAAGGCAAGAGCAAAAAACCCATCTACATTGTAATTGAAAATGACAAAGTGCACTTCAGGGATTCAAGGGTTCTGTGGGGCATAGAAGATTCACTAATCGTTGGAAGAATCATAGCGGAGAAGGAGGAAGGGAGGGGTATAAGGACGGTAATGAGAATCGGTGGGGGAGGAGAAAAGCTTGTAAGGTATGCTTGCGTTACAACTGAAACCTACAGACACTTTGGAAGGTTAGGCTTGGGGGCTGTTTTTGGAAGCAAAAACCTGAAAGCGTTGGTTGTGGTTGGAAGGAGCAGTGTTTTGCCAAAAGACAAGAAGGGTTACAGGGAAATCTACGACAAAATCTACAAGATTACCCTTGAATCAGATGCGATGCAAAAGTACCATCTGATTGGGACTGCTGTAAACATCTTGCCCCTCAACGAGCTTAGAAGTTTACCAACGAAGAATCTCAAATCAACGAGGTTTGAGGGTGCTGAGGAAATTAGTGGTGAGAGCTTTGCAATCTACAATTTGGGGAGGCGTATTGCCTGCAATCACTGCCCAATAGCTTGCATCCACATAGCTGCCTTAAGAGTGCCTTACGAGCAGGAGAAATACTTCTACAAGACGATAATGATCTCCTACGATTACGAGTTGATTTACGCATTAGGTTCGATGCTCGGCATACATTCGAGGGAGGGGTTGTTGAAGCTCATACACAGGGTTGAGGTTTACGGTTTGGATGCTATGAGCACTGGCGTTTGTTTGGCTTGGGCTACTGAGGCTTTGGAGAAGGGACTAATTTCTGAAGAGGATACTGTCGTCAGGCTGTTGTTTGGTGATTATGAAGCATATCTGAAGGCTGTTGATTATCTTGTTAAGCAACCAACTGAATTCTACAAAATACTTGCTCAAGGCGTTGAAAAAGCCTCGGAAGTTTATGGTGGAAAGGATTTTGCACTGGCATTTGGTGGCAATGAGATGCCTGGATATCACACTGGTTATGCGGCACACATTGGCTATTTAATCGGTTTGAGGCATAGTCATTTGGACTCAGCAGGCTACTCAATCGACCAAAAGGTTAAAGAAGTGAAGCCAAAAGACATCGTGGATAAGTTGATTGAGGAGGAGAAGTGGAGACAGGTTTTATCGAGTTTGGTTGTCTGCTTCTTTGCAAGGAAAGTATATACGCCTGAAATTATCGTTGAGGCTTTCAAACCGCTGGGTGTTGAAATCGATGAGAATGGGCTTCTGGAGTTAGGCAGCAAGATTTACGCAGAGAAGTTGAAATTGAAGAGGAAAATGGGATTTGACGTTAAATCTTTGAGAATACCGAAAAGAATACTCGAAACAGAAACGTTACATGGAAAGCTTGATAAAAGGTTTATAGATGAGGCTTTAGATTACTATGCTAAACTCGTGAATGAAATAACTGGTTGAATTTTTTTATTATATTTGTTTTTCAGTTTATTCTGCCCATTTCCTCTTAACAACTATTGCCACACCACCCTTAGCCTTAACCATTTCCTCACCGCTCATGTATGCCCTTCCAACACCCAAGATTCTGTCATTGTAAAATGCAACAACGTCGTTCGGTCTTATGTTGCTATCAGCTTCTTCAACACCAACAGCAAATATCGTTCCTTTTGGTTCAAACTCTGCAATTTTGACTGAATAAACATTACTCTCAACTAAAAATCTTGCAAGTGGATAATAGATGTCAAGTATTCCGTAGATTGTATCAACCCTCGCAACCCTTTCATCTGAGAGCAATTCCAGATTTGGATATTTGCCCTTAATTCGTTTACTTCTACTCTCCAACGTCAACTCAATTCCAAACTGATATTCAACCATGTGCTCAAACATTGCATTGTAAAGGTCAAACTTCTCATTTCTATCCTCCAAAGCCCTTCTTAGATTTGATAGGGATGTGTTTGACAGTACGTTGCCATCAGATGTGAATTCGACATCGTAATCCTTCAAAGCCCTCTCAACAACCCTCTTATAACCACCATCAACGTGAGCAACGACCTTCTCAAAATTCCCTTTTTCAACAAACCTTCTAAGTTTTTCCGCAACAAAAGCAATCTCCTCACCACTCCAGTGTCCAGTGACTGGTGTGTCATAGTTTATTGCAGGATACACAAGCTCGAACTCTCTCGGAACGACCAAAGGGGATGAGACAATTATCTCATTGACCCTAATTTTGCACTTTGCCCTTATAATGGAGTGTGTTTTTGAGAGTAAATACGGTTTCTTGGCTGTGCACGGTAAAATTAGTAGGGTTTTTGTTTGAGGTTTGTAAACCTTGAATGCCCTTTCAAAAAAGAGTTTTAACTCCGGGCGATTGAAGGATTCTATGGTGTTAAAATATACTCTCGACTTTTTAAAAGCTGAATGAAATTTGTAACCACAGTTTTTCTCATCTGCCAATCTCAAAATTACAGTTAGATCGGGGATAAGTTTTATCCTCGCTTCAACGAAGTTTCTAAAATTTTCACCCCATATCATTTCTTTGATCAATTTCATCTGGGAACGCATAACCTCTGTGTTGTGAAGAGCAATTAAGCGACTTCTCTCAGCATACTCAACTTCCTTTAACTTTTCTATTCCCTCTCTACAGAAAGGACAGTTGCATGGCAGTTCCTTTAAAGTTTTAACATCCAATTTTGCCTCATTTGTGTAATAGCTTCCCTTGTACGCCTCGATTATTGGTATGATGTTATCAACGATGTCCACCCCAAGGTATATCAACAAAGGAAGATTGATTGGATCAGCAAATGCCGGTGTATAAATTGGCTTTGGCGAGTCTTGATTGCTTAGATTGCAAAACACCTCAACGAGTTTTTTTGATTGCAAGGCTTTTAAACCGGTTAAGATTACAAAATTCTTATCCTTGCTACCAAGAATTTTATACCTACCAAAATCCAATTCTTTAATCGGATAAGGGGCTAAACCAAAGTCCATAGAGTTGACAATCTTAACAAACTCATCCCTCAAAAAATCAATGAGTAGTGGAGTCTCAAATTCACCATCAAATTCATCATTGACCTTCAATCTCGCAATCCTAGCCAGTCCATCTCTCTTCTCAATCAATAACATTGATAACACCATTCTCTGGAATGTCCTTCAAATACTTTAACCACCCTTCATTAACAAATATTTGAAATCTCCTATTACTGTGGGTGTTGAGGAATTCTTTTAATTTTTCAACAGCAATGATAATAGCCTCTTCTTCAATAACCTCAACTTCAGGCATCTCAGCTCTACATGGGTAAATTTCAATCAATTCAGATGGGATTACACCAAATACGGGTTTTAGGTAAAAATCAGCAAGTATTAATTCACTCGTGGAGATTTTGAATTCGGGTTTATCCTCAATTAACTCCAACACCCTTCTATGATGTCTGCTTACGGCAGGTCTGTAAATGCTTTCAATGCCTAAATAGAAGAAGGCTTTTTTTACGACTGGGTCAAACTTCTCAATCAAATCCCGATACTCCTTTATTTTCCTCCAAGCGGCAACCAAGTATGGATGGCTTCTGATTCTCTTCTCAACCAACTCAAACAACGTATTTTCCTTTATAGCCTGTTTTATCAATCTCAATTCCTCAAAACTGACCCACAAATTGTGTTCAGCAATCAACAATTCTCTGTCTTTTTTGTCCATTCTCCTCAACTCTTCTGGCGTGTGGGTTAAGCAAACAGGACATGAACATGGAAAGTAATGCAGTTCCTCAAGCTTCTTTGTTCCATACGGTGTGAGATACCTGCCATCCTTAGCATACAGGGCGTAAGCAGCAGAATCAAACAAATCACATCCTAAAGCAACGGCAATGGCAAATATCATCGGATGTCCACAGCCAAACAAATGGATGGGTTTTGTCTTTATAACTCCCTTGACTTCTAATATTATTCTCACCAAATCGGTAAATCGGTATGCATCCATCAGCGGAACGACTGCACCAATTGGATAAACATCTCCATTCAGCTTAATCGCCTCCTCTGCCGATTTTTTTCTCAAATCTAGGTGTGTTGATCCTTGAATTGGCAATGCAATTAAAGAGTCTTTAACAATCTCAACAGCCTCCCTCTCCCTTTTAATCGTCATTTCCAAGTCGTTTAACGCCGTATCATAATCAGCATCTGGTGGTGTTGGTATGTCGAGGGGGACGATTATGTCTGAACCAATTTTTTGCTGGAAATCAACGATTGTTCGGTTATCAATTTCCACATCACCATACACCATAAGCTGATAACTTCCACTGTCGGTCATTACTGGTAAGTCAACGCCTAAAATTTTGTGCACACCCTTATCCAACGCTTCTTCCCCAATTGTTCTGTGAATTATGTATGAATTGGTGATTAGAATTTCAGCACCAAACTTCTTCATTTCTATTGCTGGGATAAACTCTATATTTGGGTTTATTACCGGCATCAAAGTCGGAGTTTCGACAGTTCCATGTTGTGTTTTTAATTTTGCAATTCTACCCATAACATCTTTGCCAACTATTTCGAAATTTTCTGACATTGGCTATGAAAGTATGAAAGGTAATAAAATCGTTGTCATAGTTCAAAGTACATTGTTACAACTTTCTTTATTCCCCTCCTCAGCGTTTCGGAAGTTGTTGATTTAGAATTTTGTCCAAACTCATAGCCTCTGGATCTTGGCTAAGATTTCCCACTTGATGACACTTAAGGTTTAACATTATCCGAATGATAACTCAACTTCCCACTCTTATATCCTTCCAAATCTATCAAAACCTGCTTGAAACCCACTTTTTTCAGCTCCTCCACAATCTTACTAATAACGTTTACATCAAAAAATTTCTCTATTTCGTCTCTCTCAACCTCTATTACAGCAACGTTGTTGAGGTTTCTCACCCTAATCTGACTCAATTCAACAACATCCAGAATTGCATTTTCAGCCTCATCAACCATCTTCAACTTCTTTCCATCTATTTCCACACCGTAAGGAATGCGGGTGGCAAGGCATGCCAAAGGTTGTTTATTGTAAAATGAGAACCCCATTTCTTTGGCTATTGCCCTTATTTCATCCTTTCTAAATCCAAATTTAGCCCAAGGGCTATAAACGTTTTCAAAGCTTTTAACAGCTTTGTAACCGGGTCTATGTTCTTTCAATTCATCCACATTTGTCCCTTCGAAAATTACCGAATAACCTCTTCTCTCTCCAAAATCTATCAGTGACTTTATCAGGTTTCTTTTACAATAATAACATCTATCCAGCGTATTTCTTACAAAATTTGGATCTTCAAGCGGATTTACCTCAATAAATTCATGTTTGATTCCAATCTCCTTTGCAGCTTTCTTAGCATTCTCTATTTCCCTTGAGGGTGTGATTGGTGAGACTACGGTTACAGCAACAACTTTACTCAACTCCTTAGCACACAAAGCTGCTAAAGTGGAGCTATCAACTCCTCCGCTAAAAGCGATAACAACACTTTTGAAACTCCTTATGAAATTCAACAGTTTTTCAAGCTTTGAATTCAAGTCCATGTAATCACATCCACACATTCTCAGCTCAATTAAAAAATCTTAGGCTAACTAATAAAAATTAAAAATGAAAAATCCAATTAAACTTCTAAATTCCAATTATTCTACCAACTCGGCAAAAGCGTACTTTCTCAAGACTTTAGTAACCCTAATCGTAACCTCATCATTCAACTTTGCGTTGGGTACGAAGATTACAAAACCACTTATCTTAGCAATTCCGTCTCCCCCACTACCTATAGCCTCTATTTTCACGGTTCTAATGTCCCCCACACTTACTGGGGGTTCTCTAACGAAACTTTCCAAATCTCACACCTCCAAATTTGATTTCATAATTTTTGGTAGGATATTATTTAAATCTTTTGACTAACTGTTTTTGAATATTCAAATCTGACTCTCCGCAATGTAGAGTATTTCATCATCCCTGCCAATTTTCTCATCTTTTTTAGGATTTAAAATCACGTGTCCATCTCTAACAATTCCCAGCAATATAGCATTGTTCCTCTCCTTCAACTCCTTCATCAAATCAAAGAAATACAAGCCTTCAAACTCAGGAACTTTTTGTTGATACACGTCCATGCCCTTGGTTGCCATAATCTCATTCAAGAAAACAGAAATCTTGGGAACGAATATTGATCTTGATAAAGCCAATCCAAAGAATTCATCGACCGACAAAACCTGATCAACACCTACGCTTTCCAACGCCTTCGTCACCTTCGGATCGGAAACAACACACGTGATCTGAATTTTTTTATTCATCTTTTTAATCGCTATCGCCGCCAACAGAGTTTCAGTATCGTTCTTTCCTGAAATTAAAGAAAAAGTAGCCTTATCAGCATTAGCTCTCTTTAAATTCTCCTCATCTGTGGGATCACCTTTAATAAAAACGAGGTTTGAACGTTCCAAAGGAATGTCATCAACTTCAGCGATTACAACAACTTCTTTACCTTCAGAAAGTAGCTCTTTAACAGCAGTCTCAACCTTTTTATCCCAACCCAGCACCACGACGTGGTTTTCCATAATCGCCCTTACACGCCTTCTTCTTAAGCTTTGCTCTATTAAAATGTCTGCAATTGATGCCAAAAACAAACCCAAAACACCAATCCCGCTTACCATGACTATCATCGAAAAAACCTTGCCAATGGGAGTTTGTGGTGTGATGTCTCCATAACCGACGGTTGTGGTTGTTGTAACAGCCCAGTAAAGAGAGTCGAAGATGGAGATTTTCTCAATGTAGTGGAAGACAATTGTCGCGACTGTCCACAAGCAAAGGATGTATATACCTGCATAGAGCAACACCTTCTTTTCCTTGATCAGTGAAACAAGCTTCTTTGAAAGATGGAGTATTATGTGAATCATTGTATTTAATTTAAATCCTCTAACAAATCCCTAACAGCTAATCTAACAGCCTCCTCCGAATTGTACTTTGGTTTCCAGCCAATTGATTTCAGCTTTTCAATTGATAAAAGCATTAAAGGTACATCCCCTTTCCAACCTCTCTTCCCACCGGTAAACTTAAATTTTGGTTTTAAGCCCATCTCTTCGCTAACAATTTCTGCTATCCTCTTTACTTTAACCTGATCTTCGCTACCTATATTGAAGACGTTAACCTTGTCTTTTGTTTTTAATCCACAAAACATCGCATCAATGCAATCTGAGATGTAAATATAGGACTTGTTTTGCTCTCCATCTCCCAAAATCTCCAGCTCATTAGGATTTTTCTTTAACTTCATTATAAAATCGTAGATTACACCATGGTTGCTCCGCTTACCAATTACGTTTGCGAATCTGTATATCCAGCTTTTTATGTCAAAGGTGTGACAGTACGATTCAATCAAAGCTTCACATGCAAGCTTTGAAGCCCCATACAGAGATATGGGATGCATTGGGTTCTCTTCAGGTGTAGGAATTTGCTCAGCCTCTCCATAAACGGTTGATGTAGATGTAAAAACTATCCTATCCACATCGTACTTCCTCATCGCCTCCAAAACTCTATAAGTTGCAAGTATGTTGTTATTATATATTTCATCTGGGTTTTCCAAACCAACTCTTACATCTGGATTTGCAGCTATGTGCCAGACTTCCTCAACATCTTTAAGCTTAAGCTCATCCTTTACCAAATCAATCTTGTAAAGCTTAGCCTTAGCGTTGACATAATCGGGATTTCCTGAAGACAGATTGTCAAACACAACGACTTCAAAACCTTTCGAAATTAATTCATCAACTACATAACTACCAATAAAACCTGCCCCTCCAGTTACGACGATCATTAGGAAAGCAAAGAGGAAAGATATATATACGGTTTTTGCTAATTCTCTACCCATCTTGTGTGGTGTAAAACAGCAATCAAAACACCATAACCCTAAAATATTTTGAAAATATAGTAAAGTGGTAGAAAAGAAAAAGGTGATAGAGATGCTTCCGAATCAGATGGTGAAGTCGTTAATCGGCAAGACGATCAGGGTTGAGATGAAGGGAGAAGAAAGCGACTTAGTTGGTAAACTGGAGGGAGTAGACGACTACATGAACCTGTTTTTGAGCAATGCAATGGAATACAAAAACGGGGAGAAGCTTAGGAACTTGGGCAATATAGTACTGAGAGGTAACAATGTCATTCTGATTCAACCTTACGAGGTCTAATCTCAGATGGATACGAGAGAGGAGATTCTGCAAATACTAGAGCAAAAGGGATCTGTTTTACAAAAGGATTTATGGAAGGAGTTGAAGATAGATAGCAGTAAATGCTCAAGAATTCTCAGAAAGCTGGAGAAAGAAGGTTTGATTAGGAGAGTAGAGGTTGTTGTCGATGGTGTAAAAACTTTTAAGATAGTTCCAGCAGGAGCAGAGGAGGAAGAGGAGGAAGAGGAAGAGCTCAACCTGATGGCGATAATGGAGAAAATGGAGGACTTAGCTGGATTACCACCATGCTTTGGCTGTCTAGAGGTGGACTGCGAGACCAACAGGTGCATAAAAATGGAGGTGTGGTTTTTAAGGAGAGCAACAGTGGATTGATTGGTACAGATTAATGCCTATTTTTAATTAAAATTTTGAATTTAAAGTACCTGCATAATTTATTTAAATTTTAAGCTAATAATTTCACCAATGGACTCAGAAAAAATTAATGATCTGCTTGGAGGTTTGGAATTTGAGACAACTCAAGAAATAGAAGTCCCGAAAAGATTAATTGATCAGGTTATTGGACAGGATCATGCTGTTGAAGCTATAAAAAAGGCTGCCGTACAAAAAAGACACGTCATGTTAATCGGCTCTCCTGGTACAGGCAAATCCATGCTTGCCAAGGCGATGGCTGAGCTATTGCCAAAAGAGGAGCTAGAAGACATCTTGGTTTATCCAAATCATGAAGACCCGAACCATCCAAAAATTAGGACGGTTCCTGCCGGTAAAGGTAAGGAAATAGTTGAGGCTTACAAGCAGGAGGCGATGAAGAAAACGCAGGCAAGGAACTTCTTTTTATTTATGTTAATCTTCCTCATTGTTGGTTATGCTATACTGATTGAAAGACAACTTTTGTGGGGAATAATTGCTGGAGCTTTGCTGTTTTTAGTTGCCAGATACATGCTGCCAAAAGAGGAAAGAAATATTCCAAAATTGTTGGTTAGCAATGAAAATAAAGAGACAGCCCCGTTTGAAGATGCTACCGGCGCTCACGCAGGAGCTCTGTTTGGTGATGTTAGGCATGACCCGTTTCAGTCTGGTGGTTTAGAGACGCCAGCGCATGAGAGAGTTGAGGCTGGAGCGATTCATAGAGCGCACAGGGGTGTTTTGTACATTGATGAAATTAATACGCTAACAATAGAATCGCAACAAAAGATTTTGACAGCCCTCCAAGAAAAGAAGTTTCCAATTACTGGGCAATCTGAAAGGAGTAGTGGAGCGATGGTTAGGACTGATCCTGTCCCATGCGATTTCATTTTGGTTGCTGCAGGGAATTTGGATGCGTTGATGGGCATGCATCCTGCATTACGAAGCAGAATTGAAGGTTACGGCTATGAAGTTTACATGAATGACACAATTGAAGATACACTTGAGAACAGGAGGAAATTTGTTAGATTTGTTGCGCAGGAAGTCGTTAGGGATGGCAAGATACCACATCTAGATAAGTATGCGGTTGCTGAGATAATTAAAGAGGCTAAAAGAAGAGCTGGAAGGAGAAATCATCTAACTTTAAGATTAAGAGAGCTTGGTGGATTGATAAGAACCGCTGGAGACATTGCAAGGGCTGAGGGGGCAGATGTGGTTAGGGTTGAACACATACTCAAGGCTAAAAAGATTGCGAAAACGATTGAAGAGCAATTGGCTGACAAGTACATTGAGAGGAGAAAAGACTACAGGCTGTTTGTCAATGAGGGTGAGGAGGTTGGTAGAGTCAATGGACTGGCTGTCATTGGCGAGTCTGCGGGAGTGGTATTGCCGATTATAGCTGAGATAACACCAGCGTTGAGTAAGGAGGAGGGGAGGGTTATAGCAACTGGTAGACTGCAGGAAATTGCTAGGGAAGCTGTTATGAACGTATCTGCAATAATCAAGAAGTTTACAGGAAAGGACATATCGAATAAAGACGTACACATCCAATTTGTTGGAACTTACGAGGGTGTTGAAGGGGATTCTGCAAGCATAAGTATAGCAACTGCCGTGATTTCAGCAATGGAGAACATACCAGTTGATCAATCTGTTGCAATGACTGGAAGTTTGTCAGTTAAGGGTGAGGTGTTGCCAGTTGGCGGTGTTACGCAGAAGATAGAAGCAGCAATCCAAGCTGGGATAAAGAAGGTCATAGTTCCAAAGGATAACATAGATGACGTGTTGCTAGATGCAGAACATGAAGGTAAGATTGAAATAATACCCGTTTCAAAAATTAATGAGGTTTTAGAGCACGCTTTGGTTGGAGGAGACGGAAAAAACAGATTATTAGGCAAGTTGAGGGAGATAACTGCCTTAGAGGCATAATTTTCTATTCTTGATTTTGTTTATTTTTAAGTTTTATAAAAATTTGCAATTCTATACTTATTAGGTTCTTAGGTGATAAACCTAGAAACCTAATTGTATTAGGGTTAAATATATCATACCCGAAATTAAAATGTATACATAATGAAGTTGAGTGAGCTTAGAGAAGGGGAGAGTGGAGTGGTGGTGGAAGTTAGAGGAGATAGCGAAGTCAGGAGGAAGCTATTGGACATGGGTATCGTTAAGGGTGCAGAAATAAAAATGGTGAGAAATGCACCTCTCAAAGATCCGGTAGAATTCGAATTGAAGGGGTACTACTTGTCTTTGAGGAGAAAAGAGGCTGAAAACGTAATAGTGGAGTGAAAAAAATGATAAAGGTTGCTTTGGCGGGAAATCCAAATGTTGGGAAGAGTGTAATATTCAACGCATTGACTGGAATGAGGCAGAAAATCGGAAACTGGCCGGGAGTTACAGTCGAGAAGAAAGAGGGTGTATGTAAATACAAGGACGTTGAATTCCACATTGTCGATCTGCCGGGGATCTACGGATTTACTGCACATTCAATAGATGAAAAAATTGCAAGAGATTACATTTTAAAAGAGAAGCCAGATGTAGTCGTCAACGTTGTTGACGCTTCAAACATTGAGAGAAACTTATACTTGACGATGCAGCTGATAGAAATGGAAGCAAACATCGTAATAGCTCTAAACAAAATGGATCTTGCAGAGCAAAGAGGATACAAAATAGACGTGAGAAAACTCTCACGTGAGCTTGGAGTTCCAGTAACTCCGACTGTTGCAGTAAGAGGTGAGGGAATAGAGGAGTTAAAGAGTGCAATTTTACAAGCCTCAAAGACTAAGAGAAAACCGTCTATAAGGTATTCCGATGGAATTGAAAGATATATAAGCTTAGTGGAATCCAAGGTAATTGAGAATTCGATTCTTCCAGATTGTCCTCTAAGGTTTGTTGCAATAAAGCTGCTTGAGCTTGATAATGAAATTATGAAGGAAGCTAAGGTAGGGAAGGAGGTGATAGAAAAATGGATTTCGTTAGTGAGTTAGCTGTTGCGAGATACGAGAAGATCGGTGAAATTGTAGGCAAATGTGTTGAAAAAATTGAGAAACCAAGGACTTTTTCAGATGTTATAGACACCGTTGTTACAGACAAGTACGTTGGAATTCCGATATTCTTATCTCTAATGTGGGCGGTTTTTCAGTTTGGATACAGCATATCTGTGCCTTTCAGCGATGCAATAGATGTCTTCTTCGCATGGTGTGCTGGAATTGCGAGCAGAATAGAGAATCCCTACCTCGCATCATTTCTGAGTGATGGCTTTTTTGGTGGATGGGGATTCGTTTTAGTATTCCTACCACCAATAGCGTTCGTTTTCATAGCGTTGACCATACTTGAACAAACGGGCTATTTGCCGAGAGCGGCATTTGTCGTTGACAGAGCTATGACAAGGGTTGGACTACAAGGAAAGTCCTTCATTCCGATGCTTCTGGGATTTGGTTGCAACGTTCCGGCAATAATGGCTACGAGGACGATAGATGATGAAGCTGATAGAAAGATCACGATAATGGTAAACCCACTGATGTCGTGCAGTGCAAGATTGCCCGTATATGTCCTATTTGCAGGAGCGTTTTTCAAAGAAAGTGCTGGAGCTGTTATTACTCTCATGTACGTCTTAGGGATCATTCTTGCAGCAGTAATGGCCACGCTGTTTAGGAAATTCATATTTGGAGGCAGCCCATCACCACTGCTAATGGAATTGCCACCATATGAAGTCCCTACGATTAAAAGCGCTCTCATGAGTTCTTGGCTAAGAATACAGATATTCTTGAAGAAGGCTGCAACAATACTTTTTATAGGTGCCGTGATAATGTGGTTCCTTGCAACACATCCATGGGATGCTACCAATGGAGGAGAGCTAATAGAGAATTCATATGCTTCAATGATTGGACATGCGGTTGAGCCAATTATAAGCCCTCTTGGCTTAGACTGGACTGCTGGAGTGGCGTTGGTTGGTGGTTTTCTCGCAAAAGAAATCGTTATCGGAACACTTGCAATGATTTACGGTGTTGGGGAGGAGGGAGTGGCTGATGTAATTACTCAACACTTTACACCAGCATCAGCTTTGGCATTAATGACAATAACTCTAATATACGTTCCATGTCTGGCAACACTCGGAGTTGTAAGGCAGGAGCTTGGTAGCTGGAAGTGGACTGGATTAGTTTTGGCTTACGAGCTGATATTGGCATATATTGTGGCTTTAATAGTATATGCTGTAGCCTCAGTGGTGATGCTATGAAGTGGTATTCTGCAATCTTGTTCTTAATAACACTTGTAGCGGGCCTAATGGAGGTTGTGAGTGGTTTGAAGGGAGATAGCATTACATCACTGGTTCCAAGCGACGTATTTGGTGGAATTGTACTATTGATTGTATCGGCGGTATTTTTGAGGGGTTTAACGCATCGGGAACACTACGCTTTCTACGAATTTGGTTCCTTAATGCTTTGCATCTTCAGCGTTCTTTATATACTCGCAATGCTCGCAAACGGGTTGGATGCAGCAATAGTTGGTGAAGAGTGGAATCCAATAGATGATCTGAGGATTGAAATGATACTTTTGCCATTTGCAATACCGGGAACCCTAAGATTGATCAGAGAAAAGAGGGAGCTGCCACCGTGAATAAATACTTAAAATTACAAGAAAGGTGAGAAAATGAAGCTTTTAATAGCCGCTTTGGCATTTGCATTTTTCATTGTATGTCCAAGAATGGCTGGAATGACGAGTGTGATAGCAAACGCAACTGATGTGGATTTGGTCAAGCTTGCAGTGGTTGGAACGATTATAGCAATACCGTTTGTTGTAGGCATGGTATTGATATATACTAGATATGGACTATTAGCAGCTTTAGGATTTGCTGTTTTAACAGACTTGCTTTCTGCATTGGTAATCAAAGAAATCAGCTTAAAAGCAGGAATTGAAACGTTGATTGTGGCTCTGTTTGTAATAATTGGTGTGAGAGTTGCGACGTATGTTTCGAAATATGTTAACTTTTAATTTTATAATTAAAGCATTATCCAAACTTCTCATCCACAAACCTAACCCATTTCTCCCTATTTTCAACTGCATCTTCATCGTTCAGCTTGGATTTGACAAATAGAAAGTTGGCTTTGAGTCTCATAAATTGGATTATCTTCGATAAATTTATCTTTGTCGGATATAGAAAGTTAAACAATCAACCAGAATATATAAATTTTTAATCTACGAAACCAATTCGGGAATATCCAAAACAGTAAAATAAATCAATGCCACATTATCTTTCGTGGTAAAATTTCTACACGTAGCCGATGTGCATTTAGGATTTAAGCAGTATGGAAGTGAAGCAAGACTCTTAGATTTTGCTCAGGCTTTTAAAAACGCCATAAAATTTGGGATTAATGAAGAAGTTGATTTTATAATAATTGCAGGCGATTTATTTCACAAGAAGAGCGATGTGGATCCTTTAACACTAACACAAGCCACAAAGGTTTTAGAGATGGCAAAAAAAGCAGAAATTCCGGTTATTGCTGTTGAAGGGAATCACGATTCAACTTATTTCAAAGACCAGTACTCTTGGATTGATTACTTAGCTATAAACGGTTATTTGATCAATCTAAAGCCGTCTTTTGAAGATGGGATGGTGGTAGAAAAGTGGGATGGGCAAAGTGGTGCTTATGTGGATATTGGTGATACAAGGATATACGGGATGAAATACTATGGCTCTCTGACAGAAAAAATACTCGATGAATATACAAGAAAAATTAAAAAGAAGGGTTTTACCATATTCGTTGCCCATGTCGGAATTGAAGGTTACATGAACATTTACGGATGCGTTTCATCTGCCAAACTACACAGATTTAAAAATAAAGTGGATTACATCGCTTTGGGACATATTCACAAGAGTTTTGTAGAGGATTTTATATTCAACCCAGGAAGTCTTGAAACCTGTGATATTTCAGAGTACTCGTTTAAAAGGGGTGCATTTCTTGTAAAATACGATGGTGAAATTAAATACAAATTAATAGAGTTTCCTAGAAGAAAATTCGTTGTTTTAGAGCATGATTTTGAAAATTACGATAATTTTAGGGAATTTTTGAACAAGCAGAATAAAAAAGATGTGGAAAATTCTGTGTTGCATCTGAAGCTTAACGCAAAGGGGAGTGTGAAAAAAGCTGTTGATGATGTAAAGTTGCAAAGAACAATTCAAGAATTGTTGAATCCTTTAATTGTTAGACTAAACTGGAATGTTGTTGACGGAATTTTCGAGCCAATTTTGGATCTAAGCGTAAAAAAAAGCTTGGAAAACCAAGTTATTGAGCAACTACTCGAGAGTTATCCGTATGGAAAGATTGCCGATGAGGTTTTGAGATTGAAATCCATCTTTTCCTCATCATACGACATTAAACGTGTAGATGGGTTTGTGGAATCCATACTAAATTTGAATCAAGGAGACCAAACTCAAGACAAAGTCAGTAAAGAAGAAAAACCGAAAAAAGATGTTAAATTTGAATTAGAAGCTAAATTGGATGAAGCTAAATTGAGACCAAAGGTTGAGTTGAAAAAACAGAGTGAAGAAAGTGAAGAAGAATGGGAGTGGTGGAAGGCTGATGATCGTAGAGGTTAGACTATCAAACGTTAAGAGCTATTCTAATCAAACTTTAAGATTTACACAGGGAGTTAATGCTATAATTGGCGAAAATGGAGCGGGAAAGACAACAATACTTGAAGCAATAGGATTTGCTATCTTTGATTCCTTGCCTTATAAAATAGGTGATTTTCTGAGGAGAGGAGAAAAAAAAGGAGAGATAAGGGTAAAACTGATCAGCCCAAAAGACGAAAGAATTTACGAAATTGTTAGAAAATTCGGTGAAAGCGGAACGATAGAATACTACGTGCATGACCCGGAGAGTATAAGGGTTGCTGAAGGAATCTCCGAGGTTTTAGATTGGGTTAAAGAGCAGTTTGACATCGAAATAAATGCAAAAACGATGTTTGAAAATGCAATTGGGATTTCGCAGGGCAAAATAGTTTCCCAATTCTTAGAGACCGCAAGTGTTAGAGATAGAATTTTCTCTCCTATACTTGGAATAGAAGGTTACAAAAAAGCGTTTGAAAAAAGTAGGGAGTATGAAAAGTATCTTGAAGATAAAATAAGCAAGACTGATAAGAGTATCGCTGTAAAGAAGAAAGATTTAGAACGAAAGGAGAAATTGGAGAAAAAAATCAAGGAATTGAAATTAAGAAAAAAGTCTCTGAACGAAGAATTAGATAAAATATTCAGAAGAATAGAACCAGTCAAGAGTAGAATAGAAGAGTTTGACAGAATTTCTGAGGAAATAAACAGGATTCAAATTGAAGAAAAAGAAATAAGGATGAAGTTGTTGAATGTTGAGGAATTGCTAAACCATGCTGTTGAACAGATGGAACAAATCAGAGAAGTTGAGAGGGAAATTGCTACTATTAAAAACAATTACTACACGTATTTAGCTGCTGAAAAAGAATTGAAGATTGTAAATGCCGAACTGAGTAAAATCGAAAGAAGACTGGAAGAAATAAGGAAAGATGAGGTTTTATTGACAAAATTGAGGGTAGAAATTGATGAATTAAAGAAAAGATTGAAATCTATCGGGGATTGTGAGGTCAAGCTTAAAGATTTGCTTCCTTTGGCTGAAAAAGAGGGAAAAATCCTCGATGATCTAAAAAAAGTAGAAATTGCGGAAAATAGCTTAAACGATATAAAACTCCAAATAGATAGAATTAAAGATGAAATTGACAAAATGGTAAAGCTTTTCGAGGAAATATCCTCCAAAGAGAGGAAAATGGTGGAAATAGAGGAAAAGTTGAAAAAGATTCCTGAAGATGTTGAAGAGAGGAGGGACAAAATTTTAGCAATCATCAGCAGGCTTAAGGCAGAAATAAAAATGGAAAAAGAGGATTATGAAAGTGTAAAGGAAAACGTTTGTCCGATTCTCAAAGAGAGTTGTGACAGACTTTTAGACGTGAGGATTGATTTGGAGAGGAGATTAAAGCAGAAAACTGAAAAAATCAAATATTACGAAGACAGACTGGAGAGGCTTAATTTAGCTATAAAAAATAAGAAAAAGCTGGAAAGTGCTCTAAACAGATTAAAGGGAGAGGTCAAGCAAATTGATAGTTTAAAAGTAGAGATAAATTCTAGAAAGCGATTGTTGGAAGAACTTACAAGCAAAAAAGAAGAATTCGAAAGCATTGTTAGAAAAAAAGACGAATTAATTGCAGAATTGAAACGGGTTGAAGGGTCAATTGAGAGAAAAATCGCTTTGGAATCGGAAATTAAGGAAAAAAGCAAACTTACTCAAAAATTAAAACAGAAAGAGTTGGAATTTGCAAAATTGAAGAACAAAATCAAAGATAAAGATTACATCGAGAAAGAACACTTAAAACTGAAATCAAAGCTTGAAGAACTAAATAAGGTGAAGGAGACTAACAAAAAATACTACGAGAGATTTTTACAAATCAAAGAGACTCTAGAGAGAAAAAAAGATGTTTTAAGTAGAATTGACGAACTAAAAAAGGAGAAAGAATTGTTAATTGCTAAAAAAAGCGAGGTTGAAAGAAGATTAAACATTTTAAGAAGCAAGTATGATGAAAAAGAGCATTCAACCCTCAAAATGGAATATCAGAATCTCATATCAAAGAAAGGGGAAGTTGAGGGTGTAATTAACACCATCGATTCCAACATAGAAGAATTACAAAACGAGCTCAAAGAGGTAATTGAAGTGGAAAAAGAAGTTGCGAGGTTGGAGAACGAACTGAAAAACCTTGAGAGAAAGTACAAATTTGTTAAGGATTTAAGAGAGATATTTAAGAGGGCAGTGCCAGAGATTACCAAGGCTTACGTCAATGCAGTATCAATTGAAGCAAACAGAATATTTTGCGAGATAATGAACGATTACAACTGGGAGATTAGATGGATGGAAGACTTTGGTATTAAAGCAAGATACCTTGGTAGGGAAATAGATTTTGTTCAGATGAGTGGCGGGGAGCAGATGTGTGCTGCTTTAGCTGTGAGACTTGCTCTGTTAAATGTTTTGTCGAATGTTAGAATTGTATTCTTTGATGAGCCAACTCAGAACATGGATGAAGTCAGGAGGAGAAATTTAGCAGCTCAACTCTCGAAAATTGAGGGTTTTAAACAGATATTTGTAATTAGTCACGATGATACATTTGAGGAAATGGTTGAAAATGCAATAAAAATCAAAAAGGAGGATGGGATGTCTGTAGTTGAGTGATCCTGTTGAGGGTTTGCAGCTTGTAAAACTATCCCTCTTTTAAAGCCAAAAACACGCTGAAAAGGATTATGAAAGCTCCCACGATTTGTTTTAATTCAAAAATTTCTGAAAATACAACGTAACCAAAAACACCCGCTGAAACGGGCTCAATTAATGCCAAAACCGGAGCTTGCTCCACCTTACAGTATTTGATTCCATAGTTAAAAAGTACAAATGGCAATGCAGTGGGGATTAAGCCCAAAGCCAAAATCCAGTAAACGGTGGTTAAATCGATTTCAACAGGGAAGATAAAAAGTGTTGGAGACAGCACAACCGACGCCACAACGAAGTTGATGAAGGTTATCTGAACCGATGACATAAATTCCCTAACCTTCTTTGTCAAAACGAACATAAAAGAATAGCAGACACCTGAAAGAAATCCGTAAATTATGCCCAAGTTCAAACCGCCATAGGGGGAAAGCATTAAGTATAGACCTAAAATGCCCAGCGGTATTGCAATCCAGCTCTTTTTTTCAATTTTCTCTCCCATAAAATAAACAATCGGTATTACGTATATTGGCGCCATGTAAAGCAGTAAAGCGGCGGTGGCAGCTTCAACCAATTGGATTGAAGTAATGTAAAACGTAATGGTTAAGATGTTGGCAAATGCAAGGGAAAAAACGATTTTTGGATTTTGCAACTTTATTTCCTCCTTTGTTATTAAAACAATTAATGAGACATACACGAGTCCCATAAAAAGTCTGAAAAAAGTGATTTGGGTTGAGTGCATGCTGAAATTTCTAACAAAAACAGATAAGGACCCCATCATGATTGCTGAGATTACAATTGCGATTGCTCCCTTGTTTATTGAAAGGAAGGTCTTGCCCAGATGAGCGTTCAACTTTTGAGCCATAACCTGAAATGCAATTGGGGATTAAAATATTTGCTTGAAGTTCGTAGGTAAAATTTAGACAATAGACAAAAAGATATATACTCCTACCAGAATTCAAAACCATGAGATGGGGATTTGCAGCCTTACTACTACTAACATCTCTCCTGTTACTCTCGATAGGAGTTTACAATGCTTTTTCTCTGCCCTCATCGCCCCAACCAGATTTAAGGGACAATTACAGAATAGTGTTCTTCCATGTCCCCTCAGCGATTGTTTCTTTTATCGCCTTCACAACAACCTTAATCTCTTCAATTCAGTATCTCAGGACAAACAACTTGAAGTGGGATGACGTTGCAAGTTCGTCAGCGAAGTTCGGTTTTCTTATGATTACCGCAGCTTTAATAAGTGGCTCAATCTGGGCTAAGGTTGCATGGGGGAGCTTCTGGAACTGGGATCCAAGAGAAACAACTGTGTTGATTCTTTGGTTTGCATACGCCGCCTATTTTGCATTGAGGGAATCCATAGAAAATCGAGAAGACAAAGCAAAGATTTCGAGCATCTTCTCGATTTTTGCATACGTAACAATTCCTTTAAGCTACCTCTCAACAAAGTTCTACTTTTCCCTACATCCATCAACTCAAGAGGTTAGTGTGGGTGTTGGTATTGGCGTGACATTGGGGATGAACATTATTGCATTCATCTTGGTCTTTGTAACTTATCTGTACATTGACTCATTCTTGAATGGTATTGAAAGAAAGATGGAGGTGGAGTTATGAACGATTTTACCGCTGTATTTCTTGCTTCAATGGTTGTTTTGCTGGCAATACTAATTCTGTTCGGTTTTCTTTTAAAAAAAGCCATGGACATCGAGAAGAGATTGAAGTTGTAATCAATTATCTTTGCAAGGCGATTTTTAACTCTCTCCAAAATCTGTGGAGTTCTCCAGTTTTTGCAATGTAATGAATGGCAATTGATCCAAACAACCAGAGGATAAGGAAGATGAGAGGTATAAATATAATCCATGGTTTGTAAATATAAACTATTATCAATAAAACCACCATAACAAACCCCTGAAAGCAGAGGGTTGTGCCGTAAAGTATGACTCTGTTTCTCTGCTTCTTTCGAAGGTAATCCCTGTAGTTTATCTTTACACCGAATTCAAGAGGTGTGTAGAGGTAAAATCCATCAAAACCAATTCCCGAAATCAAACATCCAAGCAGTCTGCCGGTCAAAAAGCAGAAATAAATAACAAAAAGCTCAGACAAAAAGAGTAGGATGTAAGTGTAAGCGTTGGCATTTAAGTTTACCCAAAGAAAGATGGCTAATGATGCTACAAAACCAATCGGAAAAAGGATGGAACCCTTCTTAGCTGATAGAACTATCCGTTTCTTGAAAAATCTATCTCTTATCTTGCTCAATTCTTCAATATCTTCTTCGCTTACTTCAATCTCTCCTCGCTTGACCTTTCCAACTATTCTCCAGAATTTCTTTTTTATCACTTCATCTTCCTTTCCTTCCAGTTCTTGGCTCAGTCTCAGAATCTCGTCTCTCATTTTAGGTTCTCTATACTTTCAATCCTTTTTATAATCTCTTCTGCTGCCTTTTTAGGATTTTTCGCATTGTAGATACTCCGTCCAACAATTATGTAGTCAACGTACTTTACAACTTCCATATCTCCCCTTTGAGCGCCTATTCCGGGACTGAAAATCTTCAAATCTCCAACAATTTCCCTCAATTCAGCAACCCTATCTACTCTGGTCGCTGGGGCTATGATTCCATGGCATCCAAGCTCCTTTGCCATCTTTGCAATTTCGTTGGAATGCTTTGACATGTACTCTCTACCTCCCGCACTACTCAATTCTGAAACAACGTAAACCTCTCCATCAAAGTTTTTAGCTACGTTTAGAATTGCTTTGACGGTGTCACTTCCAACGAAACCGTGGCATATCAACGCCTTGGCTTTCCATTTGAACGCAATTTGAGCAATTAAACCGCTTGTGTAGGGTATGTCCGCTATTTTAAAATCTGCAACAACCGGCTTAATTTCTGAGAGCTCTTCGATTATGCTTATACCTGCGGACAAAACCAGCGGATAGTTTATTTTAATCATATCCACATAATCTCTGACCTCTTCTGCAATCTCTAAAGCTTTTGATTTGTCCGTCAAATCTAATGCAACAACTAAACCGACATCCCTTGCCATCCAATTATAGTGTTTTTACAGTTATTTAGATTTGATGATGTATGAAGTTCGTCTGTTCCAATCTGCTTTTAGTAGGGCTCATGAATCAATGAACTTCTAAAGATAATTTCTCTATTAGAACTCTAACAAAACAACAAATAAAAAAACCAGGGTGGCTAATCCACCAAAAAAGATTTACAAAGTCTAATAAACTGACAAAGAAGTGGGATTATCCAAAAAGCTCAGATAAACTGAAAACAGTAAGGTTGGAAGGTCTTTAACATCAGGAACCCATAAATAGTTCTCGAAGCAGGATTGGAGCATCAAAGGGTTGATTTTTGTCCCAATCCCAACACCAACAACCTCAGCATGCCTTATCCTGCAAACAGCCTTGTAAACCTGTTCAACAGTCGATGATGTGGGCTCAGCATCGGTAAATATGAATGCAATTTTTTGCTTGGCAATTGTTGGCTTTAACCACTCTCCTGCCTCAATAACCGCCTCTTTTAACGGTGTGTTCCCAAAAACATCTAAGTTCGTGAAGAACTCAGGTTTGTACTTCTCATGCCAGAATTTGATTGGCGTAAATTTCACGTAATTAACCAGTCCAATCTTCTCTTGGAATCCGAAGGCTGCAAGCTTGTCGTTGAGGTATTCTGAAGCAGTAGCAAGAATATGGCAGGCTTTTAACGTTTCATTAATTTTGTTCTTCATACTCCCACTCAAATCTAAAGCTATTAGAATTGCCCTATTGCCAGTATCAGCGGGTTTTATCGTATAATAAAGATTTCTCCACTTTTCCCCACAAATAAATCTCAAATAGTTCCTTATATTGACGATTTCTCCCCACTCATTTTCCACCAATCTATCCTCGGTTTTTATTTTCTCAAGCAACTGCTTTAATTCATTTACAACATTCTCTTCCACCTCCACCTTCTTTGTAGGGTCTATTCTCATATCCCTCTTCGCTATACTGCCCCTTATCAGCTCGTTTTGTTTTTCAAATTCAACTTCAAGCTGTTGAATACTCTCAATAATATTCAATTCGAAGGTGGATGGAGTTAAATCGTCAACTCCGTTCCACTCCATTATCTTTTCCAAATCAATGTCACAGCTTACAAATTCAACTTCATCAGCAACTTGAGTTGCATCACAATTTATCTGAAAGTCTATTTTCCAGTCCAAATCATTGTAAGGTATAAAATCGTAAGGTTTCATTTTTCTTATCCCCCTTAGAATTTCCCATGCAATCTTCTTTCTTTCTTCAAACTCGTGGATATTTCTTATTCTCAAAAGTAAATTCCTGGACTTGTCAAAAAATAATTTTAATTCCTCTTTAGCTGACTCTTCGCCTTTTGCAAATCCACAGTAGCTTATCATATACAACCCCCTTAATGCTGCTTCTCTATCACAGAGAACGTTTACCGGGGCTTCATTTTCCATCATCATCTTTGCAAACAAAGCTCTTGTCTTTTTCAACCCCCTCCACCTCTTCAATCTTGAAAAATCTGTGTAGTAATCCTCAACAATTGTTAATACCCATCTTGCAAGATTCCCCAGCTTTGTTTGCTCAATGAAGTTCCTGAGGTCATCCTTTGAAAAACCCAGATTTACATGCTCGCATTCGTGGTTTAACGCATCGACTATTAGCCTTAATTTAGCCTCCTCATCTGTCAAAAATTCCAAATTGGTGGCAACGTAAATCGTATCACCATGTATGTGGAAAACGTTCTTGTTTGATTTTCTAATCTTCACGTCAAAGTTGTGCTCAGTAAAAGTTCTGGCTAGAGATTCCAAAACTTTCAACAAAGCCTTCATTTCATACAATTTGTTTCAATTCTTTGTTTGGTAAATCGCACATTCCGAGTATTATCTGCATAACAGTTGTCTTTGCCTGTCCCTCGTACAAGGCATCTATAACGGCATCCTTAGCAGCCTCTATCACGGGATTCTCCCCAATTCTGTATTTATTGTAGGAGATTACCAAGTTCGCCCAGTTTATCAAGTTTCTTGTAGGTATGCCTAAGGTTATGACGCTCTTCCCACTCTTTGCGTCCATCCTTATCTTGTTGGCTGTTGAAACCAATAGATCAGCTAATTCATACTTAACACCGCACCTCTCAATCAACAACTCTATTTCAGCCTCCCTGTTTTTCAACCCCAAATAATCTAAAGTTATTACGGAAAACCTTCCCTCCACTGCAGCATCCAATCTGTTTACAAAGTATTCACCACCCTTGTTCAGCGTGGAAATTATGTACAAGTTTTCCGCAACACCCTTTACAACCTCGTCTAAAGCCTCAATCGTAACCTGACATCTATAATCTGCAGCCTCCAGCAAAATTGCTTGGCTTCTCGGCTCCATTCTGTTTATTTCATCAACTAGCAAAACACATTCTCTATCTTTGCTACACAACAACGCCTTTGTTAGAGTTCCATCAATCCAGTAAATTTCATTACCAATAATTGTCGGTCTACCTACCAGATCAGCAGGATTTAGTGTATATCTACCCTGAATTGTAAACAACGGCAATTCGTTCTTAGCTGCAAAATATTCAGCAAGCATGGTCTTTCCACATCCCGTAGGACCCTCAATCCTCCATCTCCCACCTTTTACTGACTTCAATTTCTTCAGTTCATTTATTTGCTCATAATAGACTGCATCAATCTTGGGAATCCTCGCATCCCAATCGTAGTTTCTACTTACTTTCATTAATTTTTAATTGCCATTTTTCATTCATCATACTTTTGGTTGTTGGGATTAAACAGTTCTGTATCATTGAGGGTGTCAAAAAAATATAGTAGAAGCCAATAGAAGCAAAACTTAATTACATCAACAAGAAATAAATATATAAAAAAAGATTTAAGAATATGAAAAGGTTGAAACAGTTGAAAAAGAGGAATAAGAAGGAAGAGATTCTTCAAGAGATTTTACTGCGATTGGTGCAAGATGGACGAAAAAAGGAGTTCTTTTAAAAATTAAACAACCAAATCCTGGTTAACGCGTATGTTCTTCTTTGCTAAAACATTCAAACAATCTTTGCAATACTTCCAATCCTTAATGTCTGTATCAACAATGGAGTTTGAGAAAAACATTACACAATGCCTGTTATCACAGTGTTTCAATCCAAAAACATGTCCGAGTTCGTGCATCGCCTCCTTCAAAGCTCTCAACTTGAACAAATAATCGTTTTTCTGTCCATAAAGCTCAGGTTTAAGGCGATACAGCGATATTATTGCTCTTTTACCATTCAATTCCGCTTCTCCAAACACAAAGTTGAGGTTGTTGGCGTAGATGTCGTGTTCAATGACTGCTAGCGTAACACTCAAAGTGCCCAATCTAAAGAGGATGCACGTCGAAAAGTATTGCCTTCTATCTTTATTGTAGCATTCCTTTGGTATTTCAATCGGATTTAGTAAAACAACATCGCCAAAAATTTCTGATAACGCATCTTTAAGGAATCCCAACACCTTTTGATTTACAAAGCCTATAGGTTGGATTGCTATCTTCATTGCCTGTTCTTAAGCTTTTATCGTAATAAACTTTATGAGTTTCTAAATCTTGCAATTGTGTTTTTAAATATTTCAAATACTAAAATTTCAAATGTAGTTGTGAGATAATTTGGAAAATAGGGCACTTAAACAATCCAAAAACAAGACTGTTACTTTTAACAATCTTATTTAGTGGATTTTTCCTCTGGATTGGCTTGAGATTGAGTAAGAGAGAGGGAATATTAAAGGTGGGTTTGGCAAACTTAGCTGCTGGAATATTTGCGTTTATCGTGCTGCTTATAATAGCAGCGATACCTCTGATTGGCATAGTTTCTCCCATCATTAGCTATTTAGCATACCTGTATGCTCTGAAAGTTGTTTTGGATATGACCATGCTTGAAGCGTTCTTAGTTTCGATTGTTTCATCATTGGTCTTCTTCCTCGTTTCTGTATTGGTTTCAATTGGCTTAGGTATTTGGTTTTTCAAGTACGTAATGGTTAGACCACCAATTAAGCCAGTTATTGTTTATTTTTAGTCTAGAAATTCCAAAATAAGCCCATACTAAACTAAGCCCTCATATTATAAAATAAATGGAAATTTTAATAGGTAAAAACATCATCAAAGCTTTTATAACATTTTTGTGAATTCAAGAGTATGAAAGCAGACGTTTTCATAGAACTCAAAGAAGGTGTTGCAGACCCTGAGGGAGAAGCTACAAAGAAAGCTTTGAGGCTTTTGGGTTTTAAGAACGTTAAAAGCGTTTCAACAGTCAAAGTTTTTAGAATTGATATTGATGCTAGAAATAAGGATGAGGCAGAGGAAGAATTGAAAGCGATGTGCGAAAAGTTGCTAGCCAATCCTGTAATTCAGAAGTACAAGATTGAGTGGGTTGAATAACAGGTGTTTTTTATGTATAAAAAAGTAGATGTTCCCTTTAATTTATACGAAATCGATTTGTTGAATGCTAACGACAAACAACTTGAAACTATAAGCAATGAGATGGGTTTGGCTTTAAACGTTGATGAAATGGAGAAAATTAAGGATTACTTCAAGCAAAAGGGGAGAAATCCCTATGACATTGAACTACAAAGTTTAGCCCAGGCATGGAGTGAGCACTGCTGTTATAAAAGTTCAAAGTATTATTTGAAGCAGTTTTTGTTTAACGTTTCAGCAGATTACATAATCTCAGCCATAAAGGAAGATGCTGGAGTTGTTGAGTTTGATGAAGAGCATGCTTACGTTGTTGCCTTAGAAAGTCACAACCACCCGTCAGCCATTGAGCCTTACGGTGGGGCTGCAACTGGTATCGGTGGAATTTTAAGGGATGTTTTGTGCATGGGCGCTCAGCCAATTGCTTTGATTGACCCCTTATTTTTCGGAAATTTGGATGTTAAGCATGAGGATTTGCCGAAGGGGACGAAGCACCCCCTTTACTTGCTGAGTGGTGTTGTTGCTGGCATAAGAGATTATGGCAATAGAGTTGGGATACCAACGATTGCTGGAATGGTGTTTTTTGATAAAGATTACTTAACAAACTGCATTGTAAACGTTGGATGCATAGGAATTGCTAAAAAGAGGAACGTAGTTCCAAGTAAGGCTGGAAGGGGTGATATTTTTATCCTGGTTGGTGGATTTACTGGGAGAGATGGTATTCATGGCGTAACATTTGCCTCTGCTGAGCTGGATGAGAAGAGTGAAGAGGAAGCAAGAGGAGCCGTACAACTGGGAAATCCGATAATGAAGGAGCCTTTAATCCACGCTTGTTTGGAAGTTGTTGAAAAAGGATTGTGCACAGGCTTGAAGGATCTAGGTGGTGGAGGATTAAGTTGTGTTATTGGTGAGATGGCTTTAGCTGCTGGTTTTGGTGCAGAAGTTTATTTAGATAAGGTGCCATTGAAGGAGAAGGGAATGGCTCCTTGGGAGATCTGGATTTCTGAGAGCCAAGAGAGGATGATGTTGAGTGTAAAACCGCAGTATGTTGATGGTGTCTTGTATATCTTCCAGAAGTGGGACATTCCCGCAACGATTGTTGGAAGGGTGAACGAAGATAAGATTTTGAGGATTTATTACAAAGGATACAAAATTTACGAGATGGACATCGAATTTGTCACCTCAGGCCCAGAATACTGCCGTCCATACGTTTCTAAAAAGCCTGAGGTTGGTGAAATAGAGGAGATAGCAGAACCCACAAACTATAAAGACGTGTTTTTGAAAATGCTATCCCACCCAAACGTTGCAAGCAAGGAGTGGGTTGTAAGGCAGTACGATCATGAGGTTAGGGCAAACACAGTTGTAAAACCGTTGCAGGGGAGAATAAATAAGGAAACACATGGAGATGCCGCAGTGATCAAGCCAACATCATCTTTCAAAGGATTGGCAATAACATCCGATGTAAACCCTTGGAAGACAAAAATCGACCCGTATTGGGGTACTGCATCGACATTCGATGAGATGGTTAGGAACTTGGTTGCAGTTAATTCAAAGCCTCACAGCTTTGCAGACTGTCTAAACTTTGG
>QMZC01000007.1 GCA_003662995.1 Archaeoglobales archaeon | reverse complement strand
CAGAGCTGCCGAGGGGGGGATTCGAACCCCCGACCTCCTGATTATGAGTCAGGCGCCCCAACCAGCTAGGCTACCTCGGCTTTTTTGATTGGGTTTCTACACCTTTTTATTTCAAATGTATTAAAAACTTTTGGGGATTTTGTTAAGGCATCTAATATAACATTATCTAAATCTACGTGTATTAGATAAATAACTGAATGGAAAAAAATTTATATAGTTCTTAGTATAACCAAGAAAGCTATTAGAGGTGTAGCTTATGGTGGAAGAATTAAGCGATAAGGAGGAAAAAATCGTAAAATTATTGTCAGAGACTGGATTAAATAGAAATATCGCTAAAGTTGTGGTTTTTCTCTCAAAAGTTGGTGAGGCTATCTCTAGAGATATTGAAAGGGCTGCAAATCTGAGGCAACCTGAAGTGAGCTTGGCTATGAAAGAGTTGAAAGACTGGGGATGGGTTAAAGAGAGAGAGCTTAAGAAAAAAGGTAAAGGAAGACCTCTAAAGAGTTACAAGCTCACCCTAGATCTAAAAGAGATAGTTTCTGAGCTTGTTAATAAGAAGAGAGAGGAGATAAAAAGAGTTGAAAAAGATTTGATTGAACTGGAAAAACTCGTTGGGATAAAGTAAATTTTTATTTGCTACTACAATTTTTATGCATCTTGACACCACCATCGGTAGAGCATTTGTAAGATTACACGTTGAAAATGTTGCGGTAATTTGCCATGGCTTACCGTACGACCCCGGCTCCGTTGTGGAAAAGAGTTATGATGATTTGGCGAAATATTTTGCTAAAAGAGGAATAGACTCGGTCATATTCGATTTTTCCGGGACTGGGTTAAGCAAGGGTGAATTTAGAATTTCTAACTGGGTTGAGGATTTAATGTATATTGTGGATAGATTTAACGAAGTAAATCTAATCGGTTTTAGCATGGGTGGTGTCATAGCTACCTACGTAGCGGCAAATTCAAAAAACGTCAAATCGTTAGCTACGATTTCATCTCCATGCTGCAGTAAAATTTTCAACGACAGAGTTTTAGAGATGATTTACTCGAATGCTAGAACAAAAGGCGTGTTGAGAGGAATAGAAGGTTATGATGAATTCATTGGTAAATTCAAAGCAGATATGGAGGAATTTGAGCCAATCAAGTGGATTGGTAATGTAAACGTTCCAGTTTTAATCGTACACGGCACAGCGGATGAAATTGTAAGTTACGAGAATGCAGAAATTTTGTTCAAAGCGGCTAATGAGCCAAAAAAGTTGCTGAAAGTCAAGAATGGTAGCCACTTCCTCAGACGTGAGAGGAGGGTGATTGATAGGATAATTGACTGGCTTATTGGCATTAACACGTTAAGCATTAATAAAAAAAATTATGGTTCAATTGAAGAACTGTAGTCAGCTCAATTTGCTCAAAACACCTTTTATTTCCTCAAACACTCCATTTATGTCTTTGGTTCCATCAACATTGTAGAGTATTCCCTTTTTCTTGTAATACTCAATCAACGGCTCCGTTTGCTCCTTATAAACTCTCAACCTTTCCCTAACAGTCTCTTCTTTGTCATCATCCCTCTGATACAACTCCCCACCACATTTGTCACATTTGTCTGGCTCTTTCGGTGGGCTGTAAATCAGGTGGTAGATTGCACCACACTTCTTGCAAGTTCTTCTGTTTACAATTCTCTTAACAATCTCCTCTTCAGGAACGTATATGTTAATCACAGCATCTATCTTCTTGCCAATTTCATCCAACATCTTATCCAAAGCCTCTGCCTGAGCGATTGTCCTTGGAAAGCCGTCTAAAATAAATCCCTTCTCACAATCGGGCTGTTTTAACCTGTCCCTCACAATTCCAATAACAATTTCGTCAGGCACCAGTTCACCTTTATCCATGTACTCTTTAGCCTTCTTACCCAGCTCTGTTCCTTGTTTGACTGCATCCCTCAGCATATCTCCCGTTGAAATTTGTGGAATTTTGTATTCTTCAACAATAAGTTTTGCTTGCGTTCCCTTACCAGCACCCGGACCACCGAGCAAAATTAGGTTCATGAATTGAAATCGAGAAGTTCAGTTTTAAGCTTTTTCATTTTTCATCGAAATACCTACCAAGTTTTGAGTAATCTAATCCCAATTTTTGAAGGGTTCCATGCTTGCAAACGGCTCGGAATTCCACCAATCTATCTCACTTTTGCTGTACTTTACATTACCTGGGTATTTTACGCTGTTGACAAAGCTAATCATTTGTCCTGGATTCTCATAAAGCTTTGGAGGGAAGTAATAGTAAGTATTAGAGTTATCTATTATTCCCGGTGGATTATAGTTGTTTTCAGTCAGCATTGTTGCTTCAATTGCTACCCGTTCATGGTTATCAAGTTCGACTATTACCCAAGCATGGTGAATGGACAGTGAGCAAGCTATAAACGTATGAAAACCCGCACCCTCAAGGTACCATTCTACGAATGATGATGCTTCGGTGCAATCAAACACGTTACGTTTGTAAGGTGGTAATTTAATTTCCATTAAAAGCTTTTCTAGGGTTTCCCTGTCATGCTTATTGACCTTTGGTGCGTAGTCTTTGGCTGCACTGTAATATCCCTCTGGAAGATAAGCCTCACCACTCAAAGTGCATCTAACTATCTGAATAACAAAAAGTATGCTGATTGTAATTGCAAGGTATTTTATTAATCTAAACACAAGCGACATGTAAATTTGGAATATATTTCGGCTCTTAACTTTTACTAAGTTTTGTAAAAGCTGTATTGTTGTGTACTTTACTGAAAGTTTGACATAAGTTGCAGCAGTTTTGAATAATACATTAAAAGTTTTTAAATCAGACTACAATAACAATTTTATGCATATATTTGGCAAACTCTACGGATACGTCTGGGGGTATGCTTTTAGAGATACCTCCAACACTTATATAATCAAGGATGACACAACCGTAATCATCGATCCGGGCTGTTATAAGAGTTTCACAAACCTGTTTGGTCTAATGAAGAACGATAAAATCGACGTTCAAGATGTTGATATTATTATTAACACTCACCTCCACAAAGACCATTGCGAAAGCAATCCAATGTTTATGAGGAGAGGTGCCCTACTCACATTCCACGAGCTTGAAAGAGATTTCACCGCCTACAACTACAAGGCAGATTTAAAATTGAACAACTTTAACACTGGTAGCATAGATATTGAGATAATACACACCCCTGGTCACACTCCCGGTAGCATTGCTGTACACTTGCCAGACTACGAAACGATAATTTGTGGTGATTTAATTTTTGAAAATGGTTTGCCGGGGAGAACAGACATTTATGGAGGAAACAAGAAGGATATGATAAAATCAATTGAGAAAGTGAAGAGTTACGAACCAAGGTATGTTATGCCGGGGCATGGTAGAATTGTTGAAGGTAAAAAAGGAATTTCGGCTTTGTTTGATAAGGCTTTGCAGATTTTGGTCAGATATTGAGTTTTAGCGAAAACGAATTGCTTAAGTATCCAAACTTTACTTTGGCATCATGGATGGATTAATAGTAATTTCAGTCTTACTCATGCTACTGTTTGTCTTTTTAAAGAAGAAGGTGTTTGGAGTTTTTGCTTGGATTACTTTCGGTTTTGCTTGGATTTTCAACCTGCCCTACTATCTTGGCATAGGGGATTACTTCAACGCCATCATTGTTTTTCTCGCATTCGCCTTTTTCAACCTGCTCGGATTAACCATAGCAAAAGAGAGAGAATTTGATGTGTTTGTCAAAGTCACGGCGTTTTCTGCTTTAGCAGCTCTAATATACTTCCCGTTTGCTTTAGATGAGGGCTTAAAGGAGATGCTGATTGGGGTGGTTATAAACCACACCGTTTGGTTGGGAAACTTGTTGGGTTTTCCTTTAACCTATCACGACACCAAGATTATGTTAAATGACAAGGTTGTAAAGATAATACTAGCTTGCACAGGCATAGAGAGTATGGCACTATTCGGTGGTGTTACCCTTGCAATAAAAGCTGACTTCAAAAGAAACCTTAAAGCTTTTTTAGCCTCAGTTCCAACAATTTATGTGTTAAATTTGTTTAGAAACGTGTTTGTTATGGTAAGCTACGGATACTCATGGTTTGGAGAAAATAGTTTCTACATAGCTCACCATGTAATTTCAAAATTTTTGGCAACTCTGGCATTAATTTTAATATCTCTAGCAGTATTTAGAATAATTCCCGAATTGGCTGACTTGATTTACGACCTCAAAGATGTTATGGTTGAGAGTTGGAGTAAAAGAAATGTGGAAGTTAAGATTGCTAGATAAAAGGGTGAGTGGATGATAGAGAAAAGTGGGTTTAAGATCATATTCATCGAAGTAATTTCACTAATCCTATTCTTGTATTTAAACCTGAAAGTTTTGATATTAATTGTTCTAATCGCTTTAGCCTTTACCCTAATGTTTTTCAGAGATTTGCCGAGGAAAATTGAAGAACACGTTGTATCACCAGCAGATGGTAAAATTGATTATATCAAAAACAACCGCCTCGAAATATTCATGTCCGCTTTTGATTGTCATGTTGTTAGGGCGCCAGTCGGAGGAGTGGTAAAACACGTTTCCTTTAAATCTGGAAAAACGCCTCCAGCCTTTAAGAGGGTTGAAAATGCTAAGAGCAACGAAATCCTGATTGAGGGAGGAGATGGTTTGTACAAAGTTGTGCAAATCGCTGGAATTTTTGCAAGGCAAATCGTTTGTTATGTCAGTGAAGGAGATGTGGTTGAGAAGGGGCAAAAAATCGGGATTGTAAAGTTTGGATCGAGAGTTGTGTTGGAGGTGCCTGAAGGCTACGCATTTACAAAATCAATCGGCGAAAAGGTTAAAGCTGGGGAAACCATAGCAATAAAGCATGATGCTTAAAGAGCTAAAAATCGCTGATCTTTTTTCAATCTTCAACGCCGCTTTTGGTTTTGGTGGTATGGTTTATCTATTCACATCAGGTTTAAATTCCCATGTTTTCTACTTTTTATATCTCTCATCTTTTATGGATGGGGCCGATGGTATAGCAGCAAACAAATTTGGGAAAAGTCCTTTTGGAAAGGACTTAGATTCTTTAGCAGATTCAATCTCGTTTGGAGTATTTCCAGCATTGATTTTAGCATATTACAATTCGACATTGATTATTCCAGCCATCATATTTGTTGTTACCAGTATTTTGAGGCTTGCAAGGTTTAATGTTGTCGAGGCTAAGAATTTCATCGGCTACCCAACCATCGCATCAGCCCTACTCGTCACATCACTAATCAGATTAAACTTTGATGTTGCAGTAATATTTGTGATTACGATTTTATTGGCTTGTCTAATGATTTCCGATTTTGAATATCTGAAGATTAGGGATAGGCTGTCTTTGTTTGTTTTGGGAACTGTTATACTCTCATGCTTTTTTGTTAGCGAAGCAGTTTACGCCTTACTGTGTTTGGCGGTAATATACCTAATTAGTCCATTTCCGCTGGAGGTGATGAGATGGTGGGAGAAGAAGAAGTTAGAAAGGCTGCTTTCGAAGCGGGAATAAAGTTAGGGGCAGTGTTCCATCAATTCGTTGGAATGCCTGTGAGCTTTGAAAATGCGAAAATGATCGAGAGAACAATGGAGAGCTGTTTAAGGTTGCAACCATACGTTGTTAATTCATACGTCAACATAGATAGGGTTAAGCTTGCTGAAAAGCTCTCTAAGTTCAATTACACATCTTTAAGTGGGGATATGCTGTTTGTTAGGGTTACAGTTAGAGTGGGAGATACAGAGGTTGTTGGCAGATTAAAATGGAATGAGGAGTTGAAGTATCCTCTAATGGAGTTGGAAGATTAACTATTCCCTCATCCTCAAATTTTCAGGAGAATGGATTAAAGTGAAGTAGAGAGAGATTATTCTGTCAAACTTCGGTAAATCCTCCTTGCAAGTAAAACACCTTTCCTTGCCATTGACGAAAAGCTTCTCCTCGTTCACATCTATTTCATATCTTATACCCCTCGATTCGAACGTTATTTTTCCGTTAACCGGCTTAGGTATCACACCAGCATTAACCAAGTCGATAAACAATTTCTCAGCCCTTCCTTCTTCCGATTCAAAGTACTTTTTCAAAATTTCCTGTTCATTCAATCCAATTATCTTAAGCCAGTCATCCCTAACTCTACAATCCCTAAAAAGAATATCAAGTTTGATTAACCTATCTCTCTCAATGAGTCTATATAGTGGGATAATCCTTGTGTATCCCTCTGCTTGGATTTTACAAACGTATACTTCTTCTGTTGGGAATCCTTTGATGTTTATGCATTCGATCTCTATTTCAACCACCTACGATTCTAGGAATCAAGATTAACTTGTCATCTTCTCCTATCTCACTCAAATCAATTTTAGTTCCATCCTCTTTCGTCACTATTCCTCCCAGTTTTAAGTGCTTCTCAACCTCCAATACCGCCACATCAAGCGGCAACTCAACTTCCGTATGTCCAGCTGAACCAATTTTTTTCAGCCACACCATACTATATACTGAAGCAAATAAATTATAAAGTTAACGGTTAATTATGTTATTCAATTTTGATTTTTAGTTCAATTATTTTATTCAATTTATTATCATATGAAAATGCTTTTAATTCTCTCCCGACAATAAGCCAGAGTAAGCCCGTACCCTTAATTCCTTTAATGTCCAACGGTGAAGGATTTGGGCTCCCGTGGGGGTGGGAATGGAAAACACCAACAACTTCCTTACCCTCCTTTTGAGCATCGATATAAGCATTGTAGAGATCATGGGGAGATATCTCAAAAAGAAACGGAGATTTGGCGATATTTTCAGCTTTTCTAACTTTTTCAACCACAATTTTGTTTTCTTTCAACTCACCAATCAGTACACCACACACCTCTTCCACGCTACCCGAGACTATTTTATCTTCATCCCCCGAAAAGATCAGGTCAAACCTGCAAAGTTTCAAAATTTCTTCAACAATCTCTTTTTTAATCTCTACCTCCATCATCTCATCCCAATTTTTGTATCATCTTTCTCCTTTCGAAATCGGAAATTTCAGCCTGTTTTATAACATCTCTCATAAACTCGATTACCTCGTCGTAAGTCTTTTTATCTACTGGAAACGGAACGCCATCTTTACCACCAACGGCAAAGCAGTACTTGGCTGGATCTTGTTTGTCGTATTCAACATTATATATCAAATCTGAAATTAAAGCCAAAGCTCTAATTACTCCTTTCCCAAAGCCTCTGATAAACAGCAGATCCTCAAATTTTTCAGGTTGCAGTTCGTACGCTCTTTCGACAGAGTTCCAATCTATTCTCCTAGGAACGTGTAAACTACCTCTAAACTTCTTTATTGAGATGAGCTTTTGATAATCTCTTTTAAATCTCCCCTCTTTTATCAAATCCAGTAAAATTTTTCTTGCTTCTCTGCTTTCATTTGAAACCAAGTTGATTACTTCACCCTCCCTCCTCTCAGCAACGATTCCCGAATGGACATCTTCAATTTGTGGAATTGTCCTGTAAACCTCCCAGTGATATCTCCTTGCCATTCGACACTTGGCATTCATCCCCTGCTGGATCACAGTCCAATACTTCTTTGAAAACAAAATTGCGTGGTGATATATGTCGTATCCATCCTGCAAAACAGCGTTATCAACTTTAGCAGCCATTTTACTTGCCTCAATCAATCTCTTCACATTGCTGTCCCTTAATCCGAGGTCATTAGATAATTCTCTTATTTGATCCGGTGTATTTAAAGCTGATTTTCCTTTTCCTCCTGCAATCTTTACCTCAAACTCCTCCGTATTTAAAACAGATTTTAATACACCCGTTAAAACAGTCGTAGTACCCGAAGAGTTCCAATCAAAACCCAAAACGTTTGAAAACGACTGGAAAAAGATTGGATTTGACATCCTCTCAAAGAACTCCTTTTCACCAAACTCTTGGATAATTAGAAGTATTATTGGCTTTGCCAACTTTTTCATTCTCTCAAGCAACCAGTAAGGGGCTTTTCCGTAGTGCAATGGCAAATAAATTGAAGACATCAATGTAACTTAGTTTAACAAAACAATAGTTTTTTGGTTTACAATCAACAAAACCAAAATTTTAAACGTTATCATTTTAAGTTGTCACGATGACTGAGATTTTGAAGCTTGCTGAGGAAATAGTAGAGGCTGAAGATAAAAAAGAGCAGATTGAACCGATAACTGGCAGAATAGAGATTTCTGTTGACGAGGCATACAAAATACAGAGGGAAGTTGTTAGAATTAAGGAGAAGAGGGGAGAGAAGATAGTGGGTAAGAAGATCGGATTGACAAATAGGGCAATTCAGCAAGCTTTTGGTGTTGAAGAGCCGATGAGTGGATATATAACCGACAAAATGGTGATATCAGAGGTTAAGATAGATGAACTAATACAGCCGAGAATTGAAGCTGAAATCGCATTCTTTTTGACGAATGACCTAAAGAGTATAAACAGGGCAGAGATTCTAGAATCCATTTACGCAATTCCGGCTTTGGAGATTGTTGATAGCAGGATTAGGGATTGAAGGGTTAAAATTCAAGATACGATTGCTGACAATGCGTCAATTGCAAGGGTTGTTTTGGGTAACAAACTTCTTCCAATAAAGGATTTGGATTTGCAATTGATTGGCATGGTGTTCAAGAAAAATGGTAGAATAATCTCAACAGGTGTTGGAGCAAACGTTATGGAAAATCCGATTCTGGCTTTGGAGTGGTTGATAAACAAGTTTGCACAATCAGGCGAATACTTAAAAGCTGGAGAAATGGTTTTGGCTGGCTCATTGATTTCGCCAGTTGCTGTTGGTGGCAGTGATGTTTTTGAGGCAGAGTTCCATACGTTGGGAAGTGTTAGTGTAACATTTATCTAATATTTACCCTACTTTGGTTATGGAGGCTTTGGTTATTGTGGACATGCAGAAGGACTTTTGCTATAAGAACGGAAAGCTCTTTGTTGGTGAGCACGTTGAAGCTATATTCGATCCACTTAGAAAGGTAATTAAGCGATGCAGGGAAAAAATGCCCGTGATATTCACCCAAGACTGGCATAGGGAGGATGATGTTGAATTTAAGATATGGACACCGCATTGCATAATGAACACCGAAGGGGCTGAGATCATAGACGAACTTGAGGCTGATAAAAACGATTATTATATAAGGAAGAGAAGGTATTCAGCTTTTTTCGGTACGGATTTAGATTTGACTTTGAGGGAGTTGGGCATTAAAAAGCTTTACTTTGGTGGTGTGGTTACAAACATCTGCGTCTTGCATACGGTTGGTGATGCTGTGCTGAGGGGATACGAGGCTTGCGTTTTAAAGGATTGTACAACTGCAATTAGCGATTATGAGTACGAATATGCAATCAATCACATGAAAAACGTTTTTAACGCTGAAATTATCTCATCCGAAGATTTTCTAAAGTCTTTCTAGAGGTAAAAAAGGTTATAGATGCTACGACAATGGAAATTGCCAGAGATTGAATAAAGCCAAAACCGATTAAATAAAAAACCGCGAAGCTTAAAAATAGTACTGTTACAAGTATTGCAGACAGGGAAATTCTATATCCCATCTCCTTTACCATTTCATCGTCAACCATTTGGGATACCTCAATGTTATGATACCTCAGACTCTCCCTTTTCATCATCTCTCAGTTCGCCCATCAGTCATCATCGGCAAAGAGTGTAGGGTGTAAAGCTTAAAAAAACTTTGTTTTGAATGGTTGATGCAGAAGGGCCTGTCTATATTAGCATAAAACTATAAATATTTAAAATTAAGTACTATTATGTTAAAAGTAAAGGAAATTGCAGAAGAGCTAAAAATCTTCGAAAGAAACAAATATCTACTGAAATAAAAGTAGGTATAGCAACTGCCATAAAACATCCTCGGTAAGAAGAACTGCGAGAATCCTCAAAAGCCTCATCCAGTCTCTAAAACAGCAGTATGGAAAAGTAAAGAAGTTTGAAAACAAACCGAAATTCATTGTAGACAAGTTGTGTTAAAGTGGATACGACTGATGCAGAATAACACAAATCCAAATACTAAAAACAGAATCTAAAAAAGATAGAATTTAAGCGATAAAGACTACTCGAACTCAAAAACCCTATCAAACAAATCCCTATGCTTGGCAGGTCTCCAAAGAAACTCCAATTTCTCGATGTCCTTCACAAGTTCATACATTTCTGTATCTCTGTCAATTAAAAAGTCGTATTTTGGCTTGGCAAATCTGATTTCTGGAATGTGTGCGTAATTCTCATTCCTAACCCACCCATCTGTTGTGTAGTAGTAGCAAGCCCCCCTCCTTTCAGTATAAGGCTCATAAATTGAGGTAAAATTCCTGCAAACCCAGTTTGCGGTCTTTAATTCTTTTTCTGAAGGATTGATTGTCACATGCCCGTAATTTGGTGGAACAATGATCTTATCACCCTTCTTAGCCTCTACAACAATAACATCTTCTATTTTGCCATCTTTCTCTCTCTGCACTACAAACAATGCCTCCCCCTCCAACACTTCATATATCTCAGCATAACTGAACCCGTTTTCCGCTTCTGGATGATAATGTCCATAAGTTTTAATGAACTCCTTGCCAACTTTGTTGGCAGGAATAAACGTTATGTCATACCTCAAATTGTACTTCTTAATTTTCTCCCAGTCCTCCCTTGAATAATAAGAGTCTCTGAACATGTAGTAAGCTGAAAAGTCGTTTTTCAGCTCATTCGGATAAGCCAAAACGGGTAGTAAATCTTTTGCATGTCTTATTTCAGCATCGAATTTTTTGCCAGCTATCTCCAATTCCATGTTTTATTGTAAAAAATGCAGTATAAAATGGTTTCTTTTGATTTGTTCCGATTTGGTGGATACGCCAAACTCTTTCAACCCTAACTCAGACTGACATTCAAAATCTGGATTATATCGGCAGCATCTTCTATCAAGTCACTTATGTTTACAAGGTGGCGTATGAAATTTGAAAGAGTTTCACCTTCCCAGTAACTCCTAACGTCCTTTTTTATCATCTTTTTGTAAAGTTGTCCCTTAATACCGTCCACTTCTTCCTCCCTAACTCTAATTACAAGTGTTTTATCCTTCAATTCACATGCGTTTTGCAAACACTCAAATGTGGCTATCAAATCGTCACTCATTTTGACATTGATGTCTGCCACTCTTAAGCAATCCTTACGTATGTCATCGTCAAGCTTTGGTATCAAGATGTAAGCCATGGATGTATCTTCAACCTCGTCAATAATCTCATCAACGATTTCCGCAAATCTGTACAAATTTGCCCTTAATCCGGGAATGAAGGCACCCTCATACAAGAACAAAGCTATATCTCTCCTTACAATGTCACCGTGTTTCTCAAGTTCGCATATCTCTCTGGCCAACTCCTTATCGTCTTTCTCAATCATAACCTTGAGCAATTCGTTAGCCTCTTTGACGTAACTGAGGTGTTCTCTCATCTTTTCTATAACCTGATTTTCTTTTTCACCACCAAGAACGAGCTTTCTCAACTTCCCAAACATAACTAATCACCAACTAATCACCATTTGGTTTTCTCTTTCCTTACAACCTTGATGTATTCAATTGCTGTTGTTGGATAGCCTCCATTCTCCTTCTCCATCGACTTGACCATGTCCCATATCGTGAGCAATGCTGTGCTTACTCCAGTCAAAGCCTCCATCTCCACACCGGTTTTACTTACAGCTTTCACAATACATCTTGCCCTAATCCCATTGTTTTCGACATCAAATGACACATTCACAGATGTAATTGGGATGGGGTGACACATTGGGATTAATTCAGGAGTTTTCTTAACAGCCAAAACCGCTGCAACGTTTGATGTTGCAAGCACGTTACCCTTAGCAATTTTATTTTCAATAACAGCTTTGATGGTATCTTCTTTCAACCTGATAAACCCCTCCGCTTCAGCTATCCTCAAAACCTCCTCCTTTTGGGTAATATCAACCATCCTTACTCGATCATTTTCAATGTGAGAGAGCATGAATATAGTAGGTTTGATTTTAAATAAACCTTTGCAATTTTGAACATACTTTTGCAGTTGACGAAAAACTTCCAAAATTGGAAAAGTTTATCTTTGATTACTCTTACTTATGATGAGATGGAACGTCTTGATGTTGATTTGCCTCAAATCAAGATTGCCGAAAACATATGCTATGCGTTGTTAAACAAATATCCAATTGATTATATCATTGATTTGATTAAAGAGAATAAGGATTGCAGGATTTACATAACTTCTTCACGAGACAAGCCGAATGAGGTAGATATACTTATGGATAAAGTTGGTAGGTATAAATATCAGTGCAACGAATTTTTGTGTATCCCTATTCCAAAAAAATTTGCAGTTTTAGAGCCTGACAAAAGATATTTTGAGGCTACACTCAAAGCCAACATATTTTTAGCTGTTTTAAAAGCAGATGAAAAGGAATTACATCAATGATTTGCTAAATTTAGAGATAAGAAATATCGCCAAAACTATCTAAACCTCCAGTCTATCGTTTCAATTCCAGCCAGTTTTTTCAACTCATCAACTAAATTGTCACAGAAAGCCAGAAACTGAAAGTATTCATCTCTGCTTATCGCACCCAAGTCATAGAGTCTTCTTACGTATGGATCCACAACATCCAAATCGTCAACAAACATCTCCACAGCCATCTCATCAGCCCATTCCTTGTAGCCTTCAAACCACTTTAACACCATCTTTTTAACTTCTTCAAGCTCCTCTCTAAGTTCTTCAATCCTTTTCTCCATATTCTCCATATTTCCCATCTCAACATCTTCCTCGTTCATGATACCACCTAATCACATCACCATTCTACACTACCACACTCTTTCATCTCTTTTAAAGCCTGCATTATCGGACATTTTCTACACTTCTCCTCAAAATCCTCTGCACTTTGATCTTCAGGACACTCAATAACAGTATCGTAGATGCAGGGATTTTTCATAACTTTCACAAAAAAATAAAAAATTAAACTTTTAAGATTTGATCATCACTTCTCGGCTCAAACCACTTGCACTTCTTAACGATAACGTACTTACTAACACACCAGTAAAAGGGCCAATGAATTATCTTGCAGTAGCCCACCAAATCTGCTGGTGGAAATACTGTGCCAGGAGCAATTGGTTTTAACCATTTGCAATCCTTACAAACATGTGGGAACTGCTTCACGTATTCTACTTGTTCAGGAAACATTATTGGTGGTTTCGGTCCTGCATCGGGTCCGGGAAAACTATATTGGATGTGTTCCGTCATTCTATCACTCCTCCTTTAGTTTACCATACACTGGCTTTCCCGGATATTCGTCTTTCATCCAAACGTCCTCACTCTTTGTTCTGCTGATCCAAACAAACCTTCTTGAGTCAACAAATCCATGCTTCTTTGGCTGTGGCCCCCACGCTCTGACGAATTTGCCTCTCAGACTCTGCTTGCACATCGTAGCAGTTCCAGTGTACGTCTCAGGATTTCTCATCAGGCAATTATACGGTCTTGTTCTGCCGGGTGTGCCAGGTTTTACGTAAGGATTGTTTGACGGATATTCGTAGTAATAGCCTTTATCTGGGAAGTCTGCAAGTAATGGCATGACATCGTAGTCCTCATCAACAACTGTTGGTCCATCAACAACCTTTCCATTGATTAGTTTTATCTTGTAAACCTTGTCGCACCCAGCACACTTCACTTTGCCCTCCCAGTTCCAGAAGTAGTATGGGTCAAGGTAGTTGTAAGCTCCGCAATCACATTTTAATACATACGCCATTTTTAACCACCTCAGATTACACCCTTTTCATACAACGCTTTCAGCTTACTCAATGGATATCCAAGCAACTCATGGTAGATTCTTATGTTGTCTGCACCCAACGGCCTCCACACCCACTTTGTCCTTGGTGGTGTTTCTGAGAGTTTTGAGTTTGCTCCATGTACGAGAATGTCTCCATATATCGGGTCATCAATCCAGTAAACGCTTCCTCTCTGCAAGAAGTGTTCAGATTCTGCACAATCTTTGGCTGACATGACTGGGACTGCTAGCAATCCAGCTTCATTCAGAATCTCAACAACCTGATTTCTGTTCTTGTCAGCAGCCCATTGCTCCAAGGCAGCGTAGATTTCTATTTGTGCTTTTGGATTCATTCTGTCCTTGAAGTACTTGTACTTCTCCCAGAGATCCAACCTTCCGATTACTCTACATAACTCATGGAAGTCCTCATCTTGGAATGCTGATACCATAACATATCTCATTTCATCCCTTATCTGTGGGTTATCGCTTTCAGGGTCAATTGACTTGCCACAGTAAATTATACCATGTACACACAGCAGCGTATCCCAGTTGCCCCATCTCTGCCTAACAACACCAAATCTGCCGTATAATGGGAATGTGTAACCAGTTGCCCTTGTTGAACAGCTTATCTGCGATAGATCAACCATCGTACCTAATCCAGTCTTCCTTCTATGGTGAGCTGCAGCCAATACACCGGTTAGCGAAGTTAAACCGGAATACCAGTCGATAACCCAGTTTGTTTGTTTTGCTGGATGTCCTCCAAAGTCTTCGTGGAAGCCGGTTATACCAGCTAATCCACCAACAGCCTGACCAAGGATGTCATAGCTACCTCCATACCTCCTCGGTCCGTAATTACCAAAGCCTCCAAGCCAGGTGTAAATTAGCCTTGGATTTACCTCCTTAACTTGTGGATAACCAATTCCCCATCTGAAGAACGTCCCCGGCCTGTAACACTCTGCTAAACTATCTGCAATTTTCCACAGGTCCTCCATTATCTCCCTTGCCTCTTTTGCATGATAATCAATTGTAACGAAGTACTTGTTGCTGTTAGCATGCATGTAACCCCAGCCTGTACCAGTCATTGGGCGATGATCAGTCTCAGGCCAGAGATAAGCCTCATTGAATGGGCTTGTATGTCTCATTGGATCTGCCAATCTGGGCATCTCAAACTTGATAACCTCAGCACCATATTCTGCAAGAGTTGCACCAACGTGAGGGCTTAGAATATACATCGTCTGGCTTAAATGCCTCCAACCTTTCAACGCCTCAGGCTTTTCCCAAATCTTCTTTGGATCAAACACCCTTCTGCAGTATTCTTCGAATGGTATTTTTTCCATGTCCTCTCCATCATCAGGATTCCTGTCATACTTAGGTTCAAAACTCCAGCTTCCTGGGGGTTCGGGATTCCAGGATTTCTTAGGGTTGGGATAAAATACCTCCTTCATAATACCACCTCACTCATACTCATGATACCACTTCACCACACCCTCCAAAGCGAGCTGCTTGAGGTCCTCTGGTCCCAATCCGCAGTAGTACTTCAGAATTTCTGCAGTGTCCAAACCTAAGGGCCTGCCCAACCACTTGACTCTTGCAGGCGCTCTGTGTTGATGGGCCAATGGTGAATTGGACACCAACACCCTTCCATAATGCTCATCGTAAACTTCTGTTACATGTCTTCTATAGATGAACTGCTCGTATTCAGCAACTTCATCGGGATACAACACCGGGGCAGCAGCAACTTCTCTTGCAACCAACTTCTTCTCAGCTTCAGCTCTGTTGTTATCAGCTAACCATTGTGCTGTAATTGTATAGGTCTTAGCCAAACCTTCAAGAGCATTTCTTGCACCCATCTCCTTGAGGAATGGATCTTCTGCTATAAGCCTAGCACCTTCAGGGAAATCCATACCAATAACCTGAATGATCCTGTACCAAAGCCTGTCAGTCTGACCACCAATCATCATGTATCCATCCTTACATGGGTTCCAAGCATACTGGTTAAGGCAAGGATCCCAACCACCGGTTCTTGCCTTTATGCTACCATTCAGCCCATACCAGCTTATGTTGAAGTCGTTAACCTCCATGTAAGCCTCAGCATTTGTAATTTCAATGAACTGCCCCCTATTACTGACGGTATCTCTATAATACAAAGCTACCAAAATTGCGACTGCCGCGTGGATTCCACAGGCGTAACTACCCATCCATTCACCACATCTCGTTGGGTTACCACCCTTTTCTCTCGGCAACTGATCAGGTGGGAAGCCAGTAGAATGTACGTATTCTGAACAGCTCAAACCTATTGGGTCAATCATCGGCTGCCCGAATTTTGAAACTTTATCCTTCATTGGACCCCACTGTCCAAGTTGTCCAATCCAGCAATACACAAGTCTTGGGTTTATCTTGCTGAGCTGCCTATAACCAATCCCCCATTCATCGAATTGCCCAGGCGGGTAGTTTTCAATAAGAACATCTGCCTTGGTTACTAAGCTCTTCAGCAACTCCCTACCCTTCTCCTTCTCCAAATCAATACAAACTGAGAACTTGTTTCTGTTTTCATGCAAAAACGTAGGGCTTACTTTTTCGCCAGTGTAGATGTCTTCAAATGCATACTCTTCTCTACCAAACGGGTAGAGATGTCTCAATGGGTCTCCACCCTCTGGTGGTTCAATCTTAATAACCTTAGCACCCAATTCTGCAAGATTCGATGCACAGAAAGATGCATTGAAGTCCCATAGGCTACACTCTATAACTACAAATCCATCCAGAGCCCATGGTTTTCCTTCAGCCTTCTCCCAAGTGATGCCCAATCCGTCTTCTTCGCCTTCAGTAAATCTTGCATAAGCTCCTTCTGGGTCTCTAGGGTCTTTAACCCAAGGTGCATAGATTTCTTCCTTCTTTCTCGGCGGTGTTACTGGCCATGGTCTTGGAATCAATGTATCCTTTATGTCCTCAATTTCTATTTCAATATATTTTTCTTCCTCCGCCATTCAACTCCCTCCAGAATGTCATTAATTATAATGTGAAAACCCTATAAAAACTTATCGGTATGTTTTGTTATGAAAAATGGAGCAATTGCTATCTGATTTCATATATAATTCTAAGAATTAAATAATTAATTAAATAACCTTTCATTTAACTCTTTTCAATAGCCTTGTAAAACTTGTTGAATTCTTCGATACTCAATGCGTCTTCAACCCTTCCGAGTTTGTACAACGCTAATCCCTTACTAAGTTTTGCCTTCTTATCATCTGGATTTATTTTTAGAAATTCATCGAAACAATCCAAAGCTTCCTTATATTTTTCCATCCTCAAATAAACCATGCCTTTAGAATAAATTGCATTGGGATTTTTGTCAGATATTTCGTCAAAGAGTTTTATCGATTCCTCATGCCTACCCATGTCTGCAAGTATTGAAGCTTTCAGCCCTAAAGCGTTGATTCTCTCCTCTTCATCTACCTGCTTAACGTAATCGTCGATTACAACAATCGCCTCATCAAGCAGTCCAGCCTTTGTTAGTTCAACTGCAAGCTCCAACCCCATCTTCTCGGGATCGAAAAAATATATTGCATTTCTATAAGCCTTATTTAAAATTGTTTTTCCGACTGCAAAGGCAGGTAAAGTATGTCCAGGAAGTATATTTTTGATTTCACGTTTTTGCAAAATTCTTAAGGAATAGATGAAATTGATCATACTACCCCCAATCATCTCATCAGCAATGGGATGGAAGGAGACCACATCTCCTGAAAACAGCGTTTTGGATTCTTCATGATACAAGCAAATGCTATCTATTGTATGACCAGGTGTGTGGATGACCTCAAAATCAACTCCTGAAAGGTTTACTTTTTCCCCTCCTAAAACAGGTGTTATTTTGCAAGTTTTACTCATTTTTTTGATAACATATCCTAAATTGTCAGCAAAAGCCTTATGAAGTATAACTTCAAAGTTATCAAACGTTTTATAGCTCCTAACCAGCTCAAGCAAGCCCAACGTGTGATCGTTGTGGCTGTGAGTCAAAAACACTTTTTTTATATTTTCTGGTTTATAAATTTCAAAAAGTTCAAAAAAGGCAGTATAATCGTTTCCAGTATCTACCAACGTTAGGTAATCCCCTTCAATCAGGTAGATGTTCGAAGAATTTTCATATCCTTCAAGATACCAGATATTATAAAAAAAAGAATCTGGATTATCTGACAGCCTTTTCCAAGAATTCATGCTGGTGGCACGTAGTCCAATGTGAAGTGCAGCTTAAGCCTGTCTTCAGGCCACATCTTCCTCGCTTTTGTCTCTCCAGGATAAACTTCCTGATCGTTTATTGCCTCTACAGTCAACTCCAAGAAGTGCCAAGCTGTCAGCTCATACTTTGTTATTACATCACCCGGCACAACAACAGCCATTCTGTTGAATTGCGAGATTTTCCATTCAAACTTCTCGTTTGGCTCAGCAGTCATCGTTCCATTCTTACCCTCGTAAACCTTTTCAAGCGTTCCCTTCACAACATCTCCCGCTTTGGTATTGTAGTCATTCGCCAGCTCCTCGGGCAGATAAAACCACAACGCCTCTTCACCAGTTTTCACATAACCCCTCACAAGCATGGGGTCGTAGCCACACAATATCACTCTCATCTTCTCAGGCATGCAACCACCATATTTAATCATGCACTATTACTATTTAACATTTTTGATTATGTTATTTGCTCTGAAACCATTCAAGTTGAATTTGACAAGCAGAAGGAAATAAAAAGTTTGTCTCAGTTTTAGCATCAATTTCAAAACACAAAATATTTTAAAAGTATGCACAAGCTTAACTGGATGAGAATTCCCCTTTATATTGATTTCAGGGATAAAAAGGTCTTAGTAATCGGGGGAGGAATGGTTGGGACTTCGAGAGCTAAAAAGTTTCTTGAGTACGGGGCTGAGGTATTTGTGTTGAGTAAAGAATTTAGCGAGGAGCTTTTAAGTTTGTCAAAAGATGGACGTATCAAATTAATTGAGGAAGATGCATTAAATCGTGATTTGCTCGAAAAAATCATTCCTGATTATGATTTGATTGTTGTTGCGATCGCCGACACAAGTATAAACGATTTTATCAAAGACATTTCAAAAAGACACAGAGTTTTAGTCAATTTGGCAAACAACGCAAAGGAGACAGAAGTTGTTGTGCCTTTTGAAGGCGGTTACAAGGGTATAAGGTTTGCTGTGACAACGGAAGGTAAAAGCGGAGTTGTTGCAAGAAGAGTTAGAGATACCTTTCAAAAGCTGTTGGAGGAAGATGAGGAGACGGTTTTCTTTTTAAAAGCAATGGATCATCTTAAACAATATATGAAAGCCAACAATGTACCTATAAACTTGAGAATGAAGTTGTACTTTGTTATAAGCTCAGATGAAGAATTTAGAAGGTTGATTAGGGAAGAGAAGGTTGATGAGGCTCGTAAACTTGCTGAAAGATTGGTTGAGGAATATGTGAGCGGTAAAAGGAAGATTGAAGATGACATCAAATTTTGATGTTAAGCTTTTGATGGCTATCCAGTATGAATTGCCTTTAACAGAAACGCCACTCGTTGATTTGGCTGAAAACTTGGGCTACGATAAAGACTACGTTTTAAAAGAAGTTTCTGAACTGATTAATAAAGGTGTAATCAAGAGATACGGGGCAAATCTGAATTATAAGGCGTTCAAAGATGTTAAAAAAGCCGCTTTGGTTGGGTTTAAGGTGGAGGATGCAAGAGTTAAGGAAGTTGCGGGAAAGATAAATAGAATTGATGTATTAAGCTTAAAGCACAACTTTTTGAGGGAGCATGAGGAATACAACGTCTGGTTTACAATTAAGGCTGAAAGTGTGGAAAGGATAAAAGAGTTGGTTAGCAATGTTGCTTCTGAATGTAACGTCAAAGATTACGTTACACTACCAACAAAGAGGGTTTGGAAGATGGACGTGAAATATGATTTGATTAAAGGCGTTTCATGGAGTAACAAGTGGATTGAGCCAAAAAGTATACCGACAGTTGATGAACTGGGTCTAGATGCAACGATGGTAAGAGAACTTGAGAGTTTAAGCGCATCGGAAAGGCCTTTTAAGGTTTTTGAGAGGTATGGGTATAAGGAAATAGAAATTGTTGAAATTGTGAGGGAGTTGATTGAAAAGGGTGTGGTGAGAGACTTTAGTGGCGTGTTGAGGGAGTCAAAGATTGGATTTAGGGAAAATGGGATGTCCTTGCTAAGAACAAAATCGAGGAGGGTTGCAATCAAATTGATTAAAAACTATCCGCAAATAACCCATCTCGTTGAGAGGATTCCACATCCTAAATGGAACTACCCAATTTACTTCATGGTTCATGCAAGGGATAAAAAACCTATAGAGAAGATTAGGGAAGAAGTAAAGGAATTTGAGGAGATTGAGGATGCAATCACAATCTACAGCAAGAAAAATTTAAGGGAGTCTTTTTGAATTTATCAATTTAACTACCATTCAACCTCTTTCAATTTTCTCCATTCTTCAATTCCACCTTCCCAGATTAGGGCTGTAACCAATTTGTCATCAACAAATTCAAAGGTTTCATCGAATTCAACATTTAATTCAGCCCTTACAAGTTTGTACGAGGGGGATGCAACGTAGAATTCTTTGTTGAAATGCTTAGCAACCAAAGCCAAGGGTAACGTTCCAGTCTTGTTTATAAACCCGTTTTTGAGTATCGTGTCTGCCCCAACAACAACCAAATCGCAATTCTTTACAGCATAGCTTACAAATGCATCATGAAATATCTCAACTTCCTTATCCCTGCCCTTCAACCACCTCGCCATTTCTATTCCCTCTTTCTCAGGTAAAGATTCCAATACATTGATTTTTCTTGCCTTCAACAAACCCTTCTCAACTATATGGCTCCTGCTTAAGGTTGTCACAACCTTGTTATCCACAACACTTGCCAAATTTTCTACAGTCTTGGAATTCATTTTCTCAATTTCAAGCTTTAGCTCCTCAATTTGTGGGTTTGATTTGACGAATTCTGCAATAAATCTTAATCCAGCCATTGAAGGGTGTGCTTTCACTATTCTTTCGCAGACTTTGTATCTCTCGTCTTCTTCAACTTTCTTAAGCAACTCCAGCGTGTTTTTGATTATTTTAGATGAGCCGCTCCTCTTATCGTTTATGATATCTTTTAAGATGTTGTTTAACGACATGGATGTTGATTGTCACAAAAACCTTATCATTTTTTCGAAGCTTGTTGTAAGTTATCTCTGCAATAACAATTAACAATTCAAGAAAAATTAGAAATACACCGCAATTAAAAACAAAACAAATGCTAATTCAGGTGTTTGGTGCTGGGGCTTTGGGGAGTTTGTTCGGTTATTTAATTCAAAAAGCTGGATATAACGTGGTATTTGTTGCTAGGGGCAAGCAGTTGGAGGCTTTGAATAAAAAACTGGTCATTAAGGGTCTAGTGGAGGACGAGGTTAACGTTAATGCAAAAAACAAACCTGTTGATGCAGATGTAACTTTTGTAACTGTCAAGGCTTACGACACTGAGAATGCAGCAAAATTGCTATCGAAAACAAATTGCGGGATTGTTTGTAGCTTACAGAATGGAGTTGGAAATGAAGAGATACTATCAAAGTACGTTGAAAGAGTGGTTGGCGGAGTTACAACTTATGGAGCAAATTTGGTTGAATACGGCGTTGTTGAGTTTGCAGGAAAAGGTGTAACGTTTGTTGGCGATTTTTTAGATTCCACTTCAAATTCAAACTTAAATTCAAATGCATCCGTTGTTGCAAAAATACTTAACGATGCAGGAATTGAAACGGAAGTTGTGGATGATATACGGAGAAGAATATGGGTTAAAGCGGTCATAAATGCAGCAATTAATCCAATCACCGCTTTATGTAATGTTAGGAATGGAAAAGTTGTTGAAGTTGAGGAACTATGGAATGTGGCTTATAAAATAGCGAGGGAGGGTGAGGAAGTCATGAAAGCCTTGGAATTTAATGTTAAGAACAATGAACTTGTGAATGCGGTTAAAGATGTGGCAATGAAAACGAAAAACAATAGGTCTTCTATGTTACAGGATTTTGAGAAGGGTAAGAGAACAGAAATAGAATTTATCAACGGAGCAATAGTTAAGGCTGGAAGAAAATTGAATGTTGACGTCAGCGTTAACGAAATTGTGCTTAAACTGATAAGGGGGGCGGAAGTTGCTAGAGGTTGTTAAAGTCTTGATCGTTTCGGCAATGCCAGTATCGGAGTTAAGGGGTGGAATACCTTTAGCCCTGTATCTTGGCTTCACACCCGTCGAATCGTACATGCTTGCATTTTTCGGGAATCTGCTTCCTATCCCTTTATTACTTGTTTTTTTGGATAAATTTGTTGCTATAGCCTGTAAAATTAGCATTGTTGACGGATTTTACAACAGGATTGTCAGTAGGGTTGAAAGGAGGAAGAAAATAATAGAAAAGTACGGTTACTTTGGATTGACACTGTTTGTGGCAATCCCCCTACCAGTAACGGGAGCATGGACTGGAGCGTTATTAGCTTTTTTACTGAGGATGAACAAGGTCAAATCTATCCTATTCATTTCTTTGGGTGTAGCAATTGCCGGAATAATTGTTATTTTGGCAAGTTTAGGCGTAATAAAGCTTTATATGCTTAGTTTTTGATTTTGCATTAGATTTTTTTGGACTACTTGGAAAGATCAAATAAGACTATTCTCTCCCGAATTAGCAGGGGTAGTTTTTCCATACCAACAATCTCCAGTTCTTTTTTACCAATTTCGTAAAAATCCAAAATCTTTTTGATGTTAGGAGTTGGATTAAACTTCTTCTCAACAAATCCCAATCTCTTCAAAATTTCCAAGCAGTCGTTGATTAGAACGACCACAACTTTGTTTAAGCCTTTTTTAACTCCAATCTTTAAAGCCTCGTTTATCTGCCTTCTTGCAGCGATGTATAATAGAACTTCAATTGGAAGGGTTTTTGCAACATTTCTGCCAGTCTTCCACGACTTTAACGCCTTTCTAGCAGCAAACTTTAATGTTTCTAAATCCAAAACGTAATCTGCATCGATAAAAACAGCGTTACATCCCTTCAACTCATCAAAAAAGTTGTTTATATCGTTTATCTCTATCTCGCCGTAAACTACTCTTATATTCATCAAAGAACCCTCATCACTGACTCCATTTTTATGCCTTTTTCAGTCAAATCGTATCTCAAAATTGTTTTGGGGACGAGTATCTTCTTGAACTTGATTATTTTCATCCTCCTCTGTATCTCATTCTCAACCTCCCTCAAGCTCAACTCTATAACACCATCTGCTACGTGTTTCACAGTTGTCTCCAATCTGGAATCAAACATCCCTTTGGTCATTGTTAGAAGAAATAGGGACTCATTCTTTTTTGCATTTAACGAAAAATTCTCGAAGAGCTTGAATATCTCATCGTGCCGATAGTTCATAAAAAAGTAGGTCAAATTGTTTACAACAACCCTATCAAAAGATTCGTGGCTTAAGATTGCATTGATGTTGTTTAGGGGGTCATAGCTAACTTTCTTTAAAAAATCTCTTGATCCTTTTGCAATTCTGCCAATTCTGGGTGATATTAGATCGAGAATAAAAAGGTGCGCAACCGTTTCATCGTCAACATCAAAGTACGTTTTCATGTATTCTCTAACTTCTTCCTCGGTATCATCCGTTGATACGTACAAAACTTTTTCCTTATTTTTCAACCCCTCTACGGCGAAGTGGTACGTAAAAACGTCTCCTCCAGCTCCCGGGTCTTCAAAGATTACAACAACACTACCGCCAGGAATACCACCACCCAGTTGAGCATCTAAGGAAATAATACCAGTTTTGTACAACTTCATCGCTTTATTACCTCATTTTAAATATTTAAACTTAATTGTGAATATAACATAAATCAGCCAATATCAAACCGCAGCAAAGCAGCTATACCTCCCAAAGCATGTAATCTCTTTCCTGGTTCAAATTCGGTGCTCATAATAACCACTTTTCCCTTGGCAAGCTCAACGTTACGCATAAATTCATCTATGTCCCACTTCTCCCTCTGCTCCCTCAAAAACTCGTCAGTGATTAGCAAAACCTCAATAGCTCCATACTCGTAAGCTTTTTTTACTTCATCAATTCCGTAAGCAACCATCTTCCCCTTAGCAATTCTTTCCAACAACAAATCCATGTAGTTTGCCTCTTCAATTAGCCTTACCTCTCCAACTATCCTCTTTAAAATCCCTCTCTTCAAGACTTCGATAAAGCCCCTGATTCCAATTGAGGAAGTGTCTGTAATCAAAGCCTTCTTGGCTAATTCGGGATACTTCTCCTTCAAAAAATTCATAAAGTCTTCTTTAACAAAGCCCGGTCCAGCCACAACCAAGTATTTGAAGTTGATGTTCTCCAACTGCTTTGCAACATCGTTGAAAAACTCGTTTCTGTAGTTTGCCAAATCCTTGCCGTAACTTGCCTTGACGTTTGAGAACTCTTCAACACCCCAGTGTCTGACGACGCCTATTATTGCCTCACCCTCCTCAATCGTTAAAATAACAACTTCAGGTCTTTTTGAGGCCTCTTCAGCTTCTCTAATTCTTTTTAACTGTTCATCCTTCCATTCTTTGATTATGCTCAATTCCTTGCCCGTTGAGATGTTTAGCGTGTGGTAGCCTGAGTCTTCAATTCCTGCCACAATCCTGCCAGTAATTCTAAGTCTGTTGGCAAACTTGTGAAACTCAACCTTCTCAACCTGTATGCCTAACCTCACGGTAATCTTCTCCTTATCGCTCCTCAACTTGTCGCTACTTTCACTTATTCTTTTGGTTAACGAGAAAACTATGTCGTTTGGCTCGATTATGTACTTCAGATGCCACAAATCATCGAGAGTTTCAGGAATTAGTTTAATTTCTCCCTTATTTCCCTTAAGTTTCTCTTCAAGTATAATCATAGATGATCAGTTTAGGTTAATTTTATGTTAAATCTAAGTTAAATTTACTTAAATCTACCAAATACCTCTCAAAATCCTTAACTTTCAATTTGCCCTTATCTTCGATTAACGTGAAACCCTCATTTTTCAATCGTTCTGCCTGAAACTTTGCTTTTTCAGGAAACTTCTCGTTCAAACTTCCGTCTGGTTTTATTACTCTCCAGTATGGTGTTATTTCTGCTAAATTTCGTTTTCTCTCCCTCAAATCCTCCTCTGCTGTCTCACCTACAATTCGTATAAACCAACCTGTTGCTAAGGGGCAAGTGAAATCGGCATTGTATTCTTTTGCAAGTTTCTCCCTAATTTGAGTTATCGTGACCAATTTACCCTCTGGTATGCTTCGAATCAATTCATCAACGATGAGGGGTGTAGGAACGAACATCCTTCCTCTTCCCTTCTTGTCATCCACAACTTTTGGCTCCATTTTCTTTTCTAATTTTTCCCTCCAAGTTTTCTTGTTTCTAGCTCTTTTAACTTTTTTAGTTTTCTTAGTCGTATCAGATTTTTTAGATTTTTCAACCATGCATTTTTAAAGGGTTTTGAGCATTTAAACTCTTTTAGTTGTTTAGTAGTTACCTTTGTAAGTACAAAAACAACATAAACTTATTTAGATCACATTCATACCAAAACCATGCCAGTCGTAAAGATTGATATGTGGGAGGGGAGAGATAGAGAAACCAAGAGGAAGCTAATTCAAGCGGTAACGAAGGCTGTTTCTGAAACACTAAACGTTTCTGCCGAGCACATTCACATAATATTAAATGAAGTCCCTAAGGACAATTGGGGAATGATGGGGGAGCAAGTCTCCAGATTGGATTGAAATCAGTAAACAGATCAATTTCAATCAAAAAAGCGAGGATGATCAGCCTTTGTTTGGTAAACTCGTACGACAAGTTAAAGCTTCATGAAATCCATCTTAGAAGCATTGCCAGAGCCATACCTCTCTGCTATGCATTTGATTTTCATTTAGCCTTGTTAGATTTCAATTTTTGGGAAAATGAGAGAGAATTGGTTGAGCAGATAATGGACTATACGACGATAGGTGAACACGGCAGATACGCATTGAAATTGCTTGAGAAGGGGAGACTACACCTAATTAACAAAATTCCAGCCCAGTTTGGCATTATCATAGCAACCACATCGAAACCAGAAAAATCTAAGGAAATTAGCCTATATGACTTGAAATCAATCTTAAAAACTAAATCCACAACCTTTTTAATAGGGTTGGGTAGAAAGGGTTTGTCAAAAGACCTGCTTAAAACTGCAAAATATCACTTCGACGTTACAGCTAAAAATATAAGTCTCGAAACTTGCACAGCTATAGGTGTCATAGCTACAATGGTGTTCATGCTTATTAACGCTAAAAGGTGATCAAATGGAAGACATAAGAATTTGTCCGAATCACGGATACTATAGGGGTGAAAAGTGCAAGTGTGGTTATCAAGGAGAGTTGATCTTGGAAAAGGAAAAGGTTGAGAAGCTTGGTAGATTTATCTCTGGGTTGTTGAGACACTTTCCACAAAAATTCAACCTTGAAATGGATAAAGACGGTTGGGTTAGTTTTAATGCATTATCAAGGATTGTTTCAAGAAAGTATAAATGGGCCAACAAGTGGATAATAAAGGCTCTAATTTACTCAGATGAAAAGAAGAGGTACGAGTTGAAAGATGATAAAATTAGGGCAAGGTATGGGCATAGCGTTGATGTTGAGCTTTCAGACCTACCAGAATCTGAAGAAAAGACGTTGTATTATGGAACTGGGGAGGAAGAGGCAGATAGAATGCTTGAAATTGGGATAAAGCCCGTAAACCAGACTTTTGTGCATCTCTCCACAACCATTGAAAAGAGCGAAGAAGTGGCAAGATTGAGGACAGATGATCCGATAATACTCGAAATTGATGCGGAAAAGGCAAGAAACGATGGAATCAGAATTGTCAAGGCTAACGACTACATCGCATTGGTTAAGGAAATACCGCCAGAGTACATAAAGAAAGTAAACCGCTTGTAGGTAAATTATCACGTTTGTTATGTGTGATTAATTCAAATAATCAAAAACCAACCGAACAACCACAACACAACTTTTAAATTTCGTAGCCTTGGCATTGAGATACTTTTAAATAATCATAGCATGTTGGGGGATGAGTATGAGTAGGCTTAGAAAGATGCAGAAGAGGAAGAGTAATCCTAATCTCGTCAAGCTAATCGATGAGCTTTTGGTAGCTTCAGCTAAAAATGAGGCTAAGGTGTGGAAAGATTTGGCAGAGAGGATCGCAAAGCCGAGGCGATTGTATGCAGAGGTCAACGTATCAAAAATTGAGAGATACGCAAAGGATAACGAAACGATAATCGTGCCAGGCAAGGTTTTGGGAAATGGTAAAATCAACAAAAAAGTTACGGTTGCAGCTTTAAGCTTTTCAGAATCTGCAAAAAGAAAAATTGAGGATGCTGGAGGGAAGTGTTTAACGATCATGCAGTTGTTGGAAGAAAATCCTAAGGGTAGTGGTGTAAGAATTATGGCTTGAAAACTTTGTTAGAGGTGATTAAATGACTGTTAACGTTGAAAGAATTTTGAAAATTTTGGGTGACGATTATACCGTAATAGATGCAAATGGCCACATTTTGGGCAGGTTATCGAGCATAATTGCCAAAAGGCTGTTGAATGGAGAAAAGATAGTGGTTGTTAATGCAGAAAAGGCAGTAGTTACAGGGGAAAAGCAGGTAGTATTCGACAGATACAAGGAGAAGTACGATAGGGGTAGCAAGGAAAAAGGCCCATACTTCCCAAGACATCCTGAACGCATATTCAAAAGAACCGTTAGAGGAATGTTGCCTTGGAAGAGCAGAAGGGGCAGGGATGCTTACAGAAGGCTCAAGGTGTTTATTGGTGTGCCTGATGAACTGCGAGGCAAAGAATTTGAAGTTGTTGAAAATGCGTTGCATGAAAAAGTCTCAAAATCTGAGAAATACGTAACCATTGCTGAAATTAGCAAGTATTTGGGTTATAGGGGTGTTGAGGCATGAAGATACTTGTTACAAGCGGTAAAAGGAAAACTGCCATAGCAAGGGCAACGATTAAGCCCGGAAAAGGCAGGGTTAGAATAAACAAGATTCCTGTTGAGATTTTCCAGCCTGAAATGGCAAAAATGATGCTAATGGAGCCTTTGATCATGGCTAAGGATCTGGCAAATAAGGTTGACATAAACGTTGAGGTTGATGGTGGTGGAGTGATGGGACAGGCTGAGGCTGCTAGGACAGCTATAGCAAGAGCATTGGTAGAGTGGAGTGGAGATGAAGAACTAAAGAGGGTTTACATTGAATACGACAGAAGTTTACTTGTCAATGATGTGAGAAGGAAAGAACCAAAGAAGCAAGGTGGAAGGGGGGCAAGAAAGAGAAGACAGACTTCATACAGGTGATTAAATGTTTCCAATCAGGTGTTTTACTTGTGGCGCTGTAATTGCCCACAAGTGGGAGGAGTATCAGGATAAAATTAAGGCTGGCAAAACACCAAAAGATGCTTTAGATGAACTTGGAATTACAAGGTACTGCTGCAGAAGGATGTTTTTGACGTATAAGTCTGTGATTAAGGAATTTTCCCGTTTCCAGGGGGCCGTAGGGTAGCCTGGTCATCCTCCGGCGTTCGGGACGCCGTGACCCGAGTTCAAATCTCGGCGGCCCCATGACGAGGTGATTGATATTAAAAAGGCGTTTCCCTTTGAATATACGAGGTTTGAGAAGGCAAGAATAGTTGGAGCGAGAGCTTTACAAATAGCTATGGGCGCTCCAGTCTTAATTGAGACTGATAAAGTTGATCCTCTTGATATTGCTAAGGAAGAGTTTGAAAAGGGAGTGATACCCATAACAGTAAAGAGGAGGAGGGAAAGCTTTGTATGGCTTGAAAGACATGAGTTGTTTTGAAGGTGTTGGTTCATGAACATGGATGAGGTGGTATATTGATAATTGAAGATATACATTATAGAATTGTTTTTGACAGCAGAGGTAACGAGACTGTTGAGTGTGAAGTTTACAGTGAAGATTTTGTTGGGAAGGCAATAGCTCCTAGCGGTGCATCTACTGGTAGCGAAGAGGCCGTTGCTGTTAATCCTTACAACTATGAAGAAATCGAAGAAAAAGTCTCCAAAGCTTTGGTTGGAATGAGCGTTTTTGAACAAATTAGCATTGATAAAGCTTTAAAAGAATTGGATGGAACAGATAATTTCTCTAACATCGGTGGAAACTTTGCAATCTCTGCAAGCTTAGCAGTTGCAAAGGTGGCTGCTGAGATGTTAGGATTGCCCTTGTATCAATACGTAGGTGGTTTGTTTGCGAAGGAATTGCCTTACCCATTGGGAAATGTTATTGGAGGTGGGGCGCACGCAGAAGGATCAACAAACATTCAGGAATTTTTAATCATCCCTGTTGGAGCAAAAACGTTCTTCGAGGCACAATCAACGAATGCCAAGGTTCACAAGACAATAAAGCAGGAGTTTAAAAAGAGGGGTATTTTTGCTGCAAAGGGTGATGAGGGGGCTTGGGCTGCCCAAATTGATGATGAGACTGCTTTTGATATTATTGAAACAGCAATAGCTAAGGTTGAGGATGAAACAAACGTTAAGGTTAGAATTGGTGTTGATGTTGCCGCTACTGAGTTGTGGGATGGTGAACACTACGTTTACAAGGACAAAAAGTTGAACACAGAGGAGCAAATTGCTTATATGGCTGAGTTGGCTGATGAGCACGACTTGCTCTACATCGAAGACCCGTTGCATGAAAACGAATTTGAAGGATTTGCTGAATTGACAAAACAGGTTAAATGCATGGTTTGTGCTGATGATTTAGTTGTCACAAACGTTAAAAGGATTGAGAAAGCTTTAGAAATCGGGTCGATGAATACTGTTTTGATTAAACCAAATCAGATTGGAACTTTGACAGACACGTTTAATGCCGTTAAGTTAAGCAAAGACAATGGATGCAGAATTGTTGTTAGTCATAGAAGTGGTGAGACTGAAGATGAAAGCATTGCCCACCTCAGCATCGCCTTCAACGCAACATTAATAAAGACGGGTGTAGTTGGGGGAGAGAGATTGGTCAAGCTCAACGAACTAATCAGGATTGAGGAGTTTATGGACGATCCAAGAATGGTGATAGTATGATCGAGAGAGAAAGGATGGTAAGGGATTTGGAGTACGATTATCTTGTGCCACCAGACGAATACTTGGCAGCAGGTGTGCACATAGGAACGCAGGTGAAAACGGGAGACATGAGGAGGTTTATCTATAAGGTTAGACCTGATGGTTTGTACGTTTTGGACATAAGGCATTTAGATGAAAGAATCAGAGTTGCGGCAAAGTTCCTGGCAAGATTTGAGCCGTCAAAGATTCTACTTGTCGCAGCAAGACAGTACGGGCAAAAGCCAGTAATGATGTTCTCAAAAGTTGTTGGAAGCAATTACATCATTGGCAGGTTCGTGCCTGGAACGTTAACAAATCCGATGCTCAAGGAGTACATGGAGCCTGATGTGGTTTTTGTTAACGATCCAGCAATTGATACGCAAGCGGTTCAGGAAGCAACGGATGTTGGAATTCCAGTCGTTGCTCTTTGCGACTCAAACAACTCGGCAGCGAATATTGATTTAATTATTCCCACAAACAACAAGGGTAGAAAGGCTTTGGCGTTGGTTTATTGGTTGCTGGCTAAGGAGATTGTTAAGATTAAGGGAATAGCTGATTTTTCATACACAGTTGAAGACTTCGAGGCTGAGCTTTAGTCTAATTTAATATTTATTTTTTAATAAATATAATTCAAACCATGGACTCAGCAATCCTAATTAACTCCTCCTTTGAAAGTGTTTGTGTGTCAGCTATTATTGTAATATAATGTTCTTCAGTCACGAAACGTAGGATTTGGGTTTTACGCTTGTGCTTGACTTCCTGATAGTATCCTTCATAACCTTTTATACTCACCTTCTCTTCTATCGGCAAAGGAAAAATTTTTATCTTTGATCTCTCTTTTACTGTAATGCTCTCCCAAGGAGTTACTGATTTGTTGACGTATTTCAGCCTAACTTTGTTTTCAAAAACTGTAATCTCATCAAGCTCAAATCCTGCTGTGTAGGATGGAGTTAAAACCTTGTAACCGACTAGCTTCTCAGCCTCTTCAACGCTTTTAACAACCTTTATTTCTGGTTCTTGTTCTTTATATTCCTTCTTAATCACTTTAACACTAGCATTCTCAGGAACAACAAATTCAAACTCATCATCCGCTATGCCAGTATTAATTGACACATTTCTGTACTCAATTGTATAATCAATAGCCTTTCCTTTGATTTCAATTTTTAAAGGAATCCAAGTTTCCTTGTCAATCCACATTTTTTGTTCAATCGTTTTATCCTTGGGTATGGCTTTTATTGTGTAACAGGCTTTACCATCAAATTCTTCCTCGCCAACAAACTGGATGTCAAACCATCTTATAGTTTCCAAAGTTATTCCTAAGTCCATTTCCGATTTTGATGCTTCCAAATCCTGCCTTACCACCTCATTCTTTTCTTTGTTGTAGTACCATTGTGTTGTTCCATTGAATACGATTAAGCTACTTTTACCAATAGCTTTAAACTTGTTCGGCTTTTTGAGCATAAACTTGAATTCTTGGGTTTCATTGCCCGTTTTCATTGTAATATCAGCCTTAAAATCTTCAATTTTCTTCCATTTCTCGTTAGCTTTTTCCACAATTTGCTCTGCTGTTAGCTGGGTGCATGCAGTTAGCAAAATAGTCAAAATCAATATAACTAGCTTTCTCACACTATCACGTCCTTCCCGATCTCCTTCATAACCCTCAAAAATTCATCAACGTTTTCAGCATTGGCAGGAATCCTCCAGAGTTTTTTCTCTTCTTCATTTAGATCTCCATCAATTTGGTAGTACTTCTCTTTTCTCTTAAAAAACACTGATATAACGATAAGACTTGCACCAAATGCAGCTATCATTTCAGAAAATGGAAAAATCCAAGCTGCAAATATGGTTACTAACCCAGCCACAAAAAATTCAGTTTTTAATTTTTTCTCCTCACTAAGAACAATTGATCTTACTTTTGAGAGATTTAATTCATGAAACACATAAGCTGGTCTTCTTAGACAGATTAATCTCTTGTTGGTCACAAAGTAATGGTAATCATAGCTATGGAAATTGACAAAGGTATCTGTAATCACATTTTCACCCTTTTCTAAATACTCCCGTATCATTATCCATACTTTCTTTTAAAAATTAAAAAATTTTTCAATAATTAATAAAGCATTAGTCGGTCGCTATCTACTTCCAATGCACCACCGCCACTAGCTTCAACATCTACCACAACATAAGAATCCTCGGGATCAAACCATGATGTGTCAAATGATACGTAATACCCCACAGACCCAACGCCACCATATCCAACAAAGTTGTGCCCTTCTCCACCTGTAGAGTAAAGTATGGTTCCAATACCCCACGTTTTGTATGGGCCACTGATATCATTTATTATAGTATAATCTCTATGCATTTCCATTTCGACATAACCTGAAACCGAGAATGTAAACTCATCACTAAATGTAATGAAATCGTTTGGAGGGTCCCTCCACGACTCATACGTCCCGCGTATGCTTGCTCCGCCATAATCGCCATTTGCTACAGCATCAAGAGTTTTTGAATCTACACGATAGTAGCTTAAGCTTTTAGCAATATAAGGATTTATAGAATAAACAGTCACTGTAGCCTTCGAATCTTCAATAACCTTATCGAATTCCTTCAAATCTGCTTGTACAACGTCTGATACGTATTTAATCAACTCTTTCAATTCCTCATATTTTGCATTGTTCTCTTTCTCCAAAACACTCACAACATCAATCAAGCTGCTATAGTGCTGGCTTAACGTTGGTTTGAGATCCTGAGAGACTAAGATTCTTTTAGCAGAATTTGCAAATATTGCAATATCCGTTTCAACCTTCCACCCTTCCTCTTCTGGCAGAATTATGGTTCCAAAGCTAACATCTCTACTCCAAGCAGCCAAAACATAACCATCAATTAGTTTCCCATTCGATTTTATTGTTATGCTGGCTAATGTAATTGCGGTGTCTTTGTTAACCTTTTTATACAAAATATCAACCTTCTCAACCGTGTAATCTTTAGGAGTGCCTATTAAGATTCCAGGGTAGAAGTCAATTGGTTTGATATCGTTTATCTCAATTCCAGTTGGAGTTTGAGTGATTTTCTTGGTTTTTATATCTTCTGCTATCGTTGGTGCTACTATACTTCCCGCCGTCACCAAAACCAACAACAAAACTATTCCAATTTTAATGGCTTTCATTCAACCACCTTCATTATTGTTATACTTCACAACTATATAAATTTTCTGACCATGCTTTGAGAAGTATAACAATATATTTATCATTATCAACTTATGGTCAGAAAATTTATATATTGATTAACCATTGTTTTAGCATGAGATTAAAGATTTTGGTAATGGTGGCAACACTAATATTGGCAACAACAACTGCAACTGCAGCAGCCAAAGTACAACCAAAGACAGTCTACGATTCCATAAGGCAAGGAGAAACAGATTGGTTCTACCAATACATCTCCTCTTCATCGTTCAACGTCTACTTAATATGGAACAATCCATCTAACAGCCTAACACTAACGATTTACTCACCCAATGGCGAACATCAAACGTTCTGGGATTCATCAGATGGAAAGGTGGATGGAAAAATAATATTAACTATAAAGAATGCGGAACAAGATATATGGTATTTCAGGGTTTATGGAGAAAAAGTAACAGGGGTTCAGTATTATTCATTTACCGTAATATAAAACGTTTAATTCCACTTTTTACTTTTTTGTTTTTAGTTGTATTAATTGTATTAATCAATTCAAGCCAAGTTTCAGCTTTTGAGGCTGTCCCTGCGAATGTAAGTGATGAGGAGCTAATGAAACAGGTAAAGAACGACCCTCCAGATGAGGTAAAGATTTCGTTCTGGGATCTACCTTTATGGATCAAGATTCATCACCTAATCACAATAGCAGCGGGGAGAACAGGGTTTATTTGAAGGGCAAATCGTAAAAGGGGTACTATATTACCGTCGAAAGGGTATCAGGACTAACACCTCTGGTAATTTAAAACATAATGAACTTTCCAACCAGTTTGAACAGAATCAAAAGAAATATTGAAAGAAAATCTATTCCTAATCCTATCTAACAACGACTTCTAGCTTGTTTTCGCAATATTTCAGGACTTCCCTAAGGAAAACATTAAGCATAGAGCTCTTTTCTTCAGAAGCCTAAATAGCTAGACATTCCTTTGTATCAACGTTTATAGAGCCTATATGAAGATTAGTTCCTTCTCAAGCTTTAATTTTGCTTCATCTGCAGTATGTCTTCTTGACTTCTTTCTTGGTCGTTTTATTGCCTTTTAAACCTACGATAGTAAATTCTAATAGATTTGTGACGTCTTGTTGCTAACAATTTTTAAAAAATTTTATTATCTCATCTTATGCACCAATCAAAATGGCTAAAATCAAAGAAATTGCGAGAAAAAGGAGAAGTATTAGGAAATATAAAACTGACAAATTTGGTGTAAATGCAATTCTTGAGTGCATCGATGTGGCAAAAGAAGCACCATCGGGAAGTAACGCACAACCATGGCATTTTGTAATTGTTGAAGATGATGGGTTGAAGAAGGAACTAAGGGAGGTTTGTGAAAAAGGTGAGAAGAAATTTTACTCCCACGTTAAAGGTAAACTCGCTGAATGGCTTGAAAGTAAGGGTTTGAACTGGCAAAAACCATTCTTAACAGATGTCCCATACATCATTGCCGTATTTTCCCACAAAAAATCCCCATATTCAAGGGAATCTGTGTGGATTGCTGTTGGATATCTGATTCTGGCAATTGAAGAAAAGGGATTGGCAAGCTTAACTTACACGCCGCCAAACAGGAGTGAGGTGGCAAAATTGCTTAATTGCCCCGAAGATTACAGGCTTGAAGTTCTAATTCCCGTTGGGTATGCTGGTGAGGACAAAGTAAAGGAGCCCCGAAAGGGATTGGATGAAATCGTCAGCGTGAATCGATGGTGAGCCAATCAATGAATCAAAAATCATTTAAGGCATTAGAAAGCAATTAGAATCAAACACTCTCAAACACCCGTCTTCAAAGCGATAATCCAGAAAACCAATGCGGATATTAAACAAACAATTCCTGAAAAGATAAAAACGTAGCTTATTCCGATAAAATCCATCACAATTCCAGAAACCATTGGAGCCGTAATCATACCCACACTCATCGCCGTATTGAATGCCCCCATTGCCGACCCTTGCCCAACTTCTCTACCAGCAATGGCAACAATTGCGGTTGCTGAGGGAATGGATATTGAACCACCTATTCCAATCAGAATTGAGGCTACAAGTAGTGACGTAAAGCCATGCAAAAGTGGAATTGTGAGCATTGATAGAGCCACAATTGTTAAGCCAAAAACAATCAGATACGATTTTTTATGCTTATCTGCCATCTTACCAAAGTATCTTTGTAATAAAGCCATTGTAAGTATGTTTATCGAAATTAAAAAACCGATTTGGCTTGGTTTGAGCATTATTGATGCGATTACTGGTAAAAACACCATGAACGTGCCGTAAGAAAAAGAGTTCATTATCCTAAAAAATAAAACAGCCTTCATCATTCTGTTTTTTATAACATCCTTCAAAGATGGTCTGTTCATTCTATCCATGCTCCCTTTCGAATCGGGCAAAAACATCAGACAAATTATGAGTGAAATGGACGAAAAGACTGCCATTGATAGAAAGACTGCCTCCATTCCAGCCAAATCTTTTATTATTCCGCCCAATAAAGGTCCGAAACCCATTCCGAGGAAGAGTGAGACTGTAAATGTTCCCATGTGTCTTCCCTCTTCACCCTCAGGCGATAAATCGGCTATGTAAGCCATTGCAATCGGTATGACCATTGCAGAGGCAAATCCGTGAACTATCCTTACCAGAGTTAGGGAATAAACGGAATTTGCTGCAACGTAAGCGAGGGATATTAATGTGTAAATTAGCAATCCAAAGACTATGAAGGCTTTTCTACCCCTCTTATCGGACATCTTTCCAATTATTGGCATAAAGATGGCTCTTGCCAAAGAGAAGCCTGAGAATATTGCCCCAATCCATATACCGCTTGCTCCCAAACTTTCAGCGTAGAATGGAAGCAATGGTACGACTATTCCAAGCCCAATCATCGCTGAAAAGATGGAGATGAATAGAACGTTGAAGGCTTTTTTGTTTGATTCTTGGTTTTTATTTAATTCATCTAATTTTTCTCTACGCAGATTATCACCCGTTTTGACTTAATGTCTGCACCAGATAATTTTGCCTGGTGTTAAAATTACATCAGCTTTAACGTCATGTTCGCCCATAAGATAGCCCAAATCGTCAAAAACTTGAATGTCATGGGCTACAACAACGTAAAGACTATTATCAAGCAAACCGTGTTCTTTGAGCAATGCATACTCCTTGTCTCCATAACCACTGCCCTTCCCGATTCTGTTTCCATTAACATCTACGGCAACACATCCTTGAACGAACAAGTCCACTTTGTTTAACTTGTGTAGTTCATTCTCTTTTATCTCTTTCCCATTCCTCAACATCCCCCTGATTGTAACATCTTTTGAACTGTCTAAAATTAAAAAGCCCGTCATTCTTGGTTTGACAGCTAACAAAATCTTGTTGTCTTCTAAGACAATCTCTCTAGCCCTTCTTAATGGCGAATCTGGAGCAGAAAAAACGATTTTACTTCTTTTGTATTTCTCCAATTCTCTAATCCTTTCACATGCCTTTGCCGAGTCTTTAAAGTTAGGAATTCTTCCTGAAACTGGAAAAGGTGGAATTGCTACTTTCCTCATCTCTTTCCAGACGTATTCCCTCACATCCTGCTTCGTTTTGAATCTATCTGTCATAGCCACCAAATTTTCTCGTTGTTGAATATGATTGTTATGGATAGTTTGAAAGTTCACATTAGATCTTTTTCCTTCAATTTTCTGTAACATTCCCTTAAAACTCTTCTCACAACACCCCTCTTCTTCAATCCTCCCAACCTAAAAGCTACCTTCCTTACGCTTTTCAACCTCAGAAAAAGCCTTAGAATGTTTTTATCATATTCATCTAATTCTAAATATCTTAAGGCTTTTTCCGCAATCTCAATAAGACTAACATTTCCATAGTAAATAACGTAGGGATTTTCATTTAGCTTTGACCTCAATTTAAATTTAACTACGCAAATTCTGTCAGGCAAACCATTCAATCCATAAAACTTTTTCAACTCCTCTAAAAGCTCTTCTTTATCCTTAAACCCATCAAGTCTTGCATCCTCATCGCTAAGCTCATTTATCGATTTCTCCACGACTTCTTCAATCTCAGCAATCCCTATTATACTGCCCCCACAATGAATGTAAACTAAATCACCTTCTTTAAGATTTGTGTACAACCTTAAAGTTGCTGTTTTTTCGCCATTGAGAATTTTTTTCTTGAATCTGTTTTTAAATTCCAGATGCTTTTTAATTTTGTTATAACCCGTGCTCATATTATTATGTTCAAACATGTTCGAACAAACTCAAATCTCTTTCCCCAAGAATATACCATCATGTGTTCTCACAATCTCAAATTTAGCATAATCTCCAACTTTTTTGTCTGTCAAAACTGTAACTACTCTGTTTTTCACAACACACAACCTCTCACCATGCATCCTTCCATTAGCAACTATCCTAGCCTTAAACATATCTCCCTTTTTGATTGGACTTGGAATTCTTTCTCTTTTCTCCATTCCGAAATCTTCAGGCTTCAAAATTAACTTTACTCCATATTCCCTCTCCAGATCTTCCAATTTTCTGTAAAACTCTTTGAAGGACATTACATTCTTTAATTTTCTTCCAGTTTTGTAAGGAATGTACTTCTGTATACCTAAAGGTGGAAATTTTTTGCCAGCTCCAATCTCTAGAGCAAATTCAATTAGTTTCTTAATTTCATCATCGTTATACCCAACAATCCAGACAGGGGCTATCAACAAATCCATTTTACTCTCAGCAACCATCTTGGCATTTTCAATCACTCTATTTAAAGGATACCTAACTCCATGCAGCACCTCAGCTTTTTTCTCGTCCAGAGTGCTCAGAGACAAGTTAATCCTTGTAACGTACTTCTCAAGCATCTCAATCTTCTTTTCATTCAGCAACACACCGTTTGTCTGCATTGATATTATTTCCACTTCCTTTATTCTGCTAGCACTCTCCAGCAACACATCCATGTATGGATACAACAAAGGTTCGCCCTGTCCATCTATGAGCATTTCAACACCTCTGCCTTTAAACTCTGCAATTTTTCTCAATTCATCAGCTAAGTAATCTGGATCGACCATGTAATCCGTAACTCTTGTTTTACTCTTTCTTCCCTCATCAACACTGCAAAATATGCAGTTCAGATTGCAACCGGTTATAGGGCGAACCTGAATCAAATTCGTACCCCTATCAATCAAACCAAACGCTGCATGCCCCAATAGCGGAATTCCAGATTCTCTGGTTACAAAAACTAATTCTCTCTTTGTTACATGATGTAAAACTTTTTTAGGCTCACCAAACGAGATTATATATTCCTTTGAATATTTAGATGCAAGTTTTTCATAAAATCTCTTCGGTATTCTAACCTCAATCAGATTTCGTATCAGAAATACCTTCTCTTTATTTGTTTCGTACTCTTTGAGCATTTAATTAACTATCAATTATACTCCCTTTAAATCTTTAATAACATCAAATCCTAGCTCTGTAAGCTTGTAAATTCCCTCCTCCTCTTCAATAATTCCGTCCTTTTTCAATTCATTCAGTAACCTTTCGAGCATTTTTAGGGGGATTCTTGTCGATTTTGCTATTGATTCTTTACTTACTTCTTTCGATTTCAACAAATCAACAATCCTAATTTTGTTCGGGTTTGACGTTAGATGTCCAACCAGTTTTTCCATGTCTTATCTTATTCGGAATGATATAAGTAGTTTAGGTGATTGAATGTACTTTTATGATTTTTATAACTTAAAAAATCTTTTAGGGTTTGAGCTGTATATTCTTCAAAATTGCAACTTTTTAACCAACAGCTTATCTGCAGAAAACCTGAGAAACAAAACTGTTTTAAGTAATTCAAGAGAAATGTTGACAAATGAAATGGCTGGAATTTAGTGACACAATAGAGAAAAATAGGGAATACCACGAAAGGTACCACAAAGCTGTAAACAACCCCATCCGAAAGAAGATATTGAAGATGTTAAAGGAGGGCAAAAATTACGATGAGATGATGAATGCACTAAAGCTCAACGAAAAGAACTTTGAATACCATTTAAAGTTACTCGAATGGGGATTCTGTATTGAGAGGGATAAGAAGGATAAGAAAAAAATTATACTAACAAAAGAGGGGGAGATCGTCGATTACTTGGGTGATTGAATGAGAGTCGCTTTAGCTCAACTTAGGATCTCTCCAGACAAAGACGTGAACATAATGAAAGCTTTAAGCCTGATTAAGAGGTCTTTACAGGTTAATGCTGATTTAGTTGTTTTGCCTGAGGTTTTCAACACTGGCTTTTATCCGCATAACTATGAATTGGTTGATGATTTGGATAAAGAATTGGAGTTCATTTTAAAACTATCTCAGCAAAAGGACATAGTTATTGTTGGAGGTGTTGCTGAAAAGGAAGAAAATAAGCTCTACAACACAGCTATTGTCATTTACCAAGGAAAAATAATCGGGAAGTACAGAAAGACCCATCTTTTTCCATTGACATCCGAAAAAGAGTACTTTACGCCCGGAAATGAGCTTAAAGTTTTTGATACGCCCGTTGGCAAGTTGGGAATAATGATTTGCTATGAAGTAAGGTTTCCTGAGATTGCCAGAAAGCTGGTGAGGATGGGGGCGGAGATGTTGATAACAATTGCAGAATTTCCACCACAGAGAATTGAACACTGGACTGCTTTGTTGAAGGCAAGGGCAATTGAGAACCAGATTTACGTAATAGGTGTAAATTGTGTCGAGGGAGATTTAAAGTATCCGGGAAAATCCATGCTTGTTGATCCGCTTGGCAACACAATTGTTGAGGCTGGTAATTTGCAGGAGGTAATAATGGCTGACATTGATCTGGGTATGGTTGAGGAAGTGAGGAGGAAGTTTCCATTTTTGAATGATTTGAGAGAGGAAATCGTAAAATAATGTAAAACAATTGAAATAAATGAAAGTGGCAATTCTTAGACCGAGAGAATATTTGGAGGAGACGATTTTGAGGTTTAGAAAAGAAGGATTTGATGTCATTGGCGTACCGTTTGTTAAGCTCGAAATCGATGCTGATAAGTTAAACATCGAATTGGACTTTGATGCCCTGATTGTAACGAGCCAAACTTCTGCAAGAATTTTGGTTAATACAAATCCAAATCTGTTGAAGGGTAAAAAAGTCATTGCAATTGGCAAAAAAACGGCTGAAGTTTTGCAGAGGTGCGGAATCAGAGTTGAAATACCAACAAAGTTCGACTCAGAAACGTTGTATAAAGAATTCAAGGATGAACTAGTGGGATTGAGAGTCTTGGCTTTGAGAAGTGATAGGGGTAGTAGAATTTTGTTAAATCTGAAAGATTTTTGTGATTTTAGAGAGATTAAGTTATACAGCATCAAATTTGAACATGGAGATGAGCAAAAAAAGTTTGTAAGGGAGGTTTTCAAGAACGACAATAGTTACATCATTGTTTTTTCAAGCAGCATGATTGCTAGGAGTTTTATTGAATTGTCAGAAAAACTTGGTTTTGATGCTTGTAATCTAAATCAAGTTTGTATAGCTATTGGGCCTCCAACAAAAACAGTTTTGGAGAAAAGCGGAATAAATGCATTGATGCCCGCTGAGTACTCTTTTGATGGAGTGATTGAGTTGCTGAAAACTTTATCAAGAGTCTAAAAAATTATAAGTATTCAACAAACCTTTTACATGGAACTCAAAGAGATTCAAGCCAAAGTTAGGGAAAAGTACTACAAATACGATGTTAGGTCGGGGCGTTTGTTTTTATTGACAGTTCTGTTTGAGGAGGTTGGAGAGTTGGCTGAGGCAGTCAGAAAAGAGGATTTAGGAGCAATCCAAGAAGAATTGGTTGATGTCATGTTTATGGTTGTGAGTCTTGCCAATCTGTTCAACATAGATCTGGAGAGAAAACTCATCGAGAAGTACATGGAGCAGGATCCGAGTGGCAGGTGGGATTTACCTGAATAACTCACAATATCCTTTTAATTATCTTTTCAACAACTTCTCTGGCATCATCCCGTAACAACTCCACATCCGTTCTTTCCGATACTGAATCAAATTGATCCACAGCAGACTGAACTCTTTTTATCTTGTTGAACAAAACGCTTCCAGCTAAATCTGAAAATTCCTTAGCCAAATCCATTATTGATACCTCCACGATCCTGCAACCTTTGGAGAGTAAACCGTATGCTTTCAACGAGTAAACTATGCTGCCCCAGAGTGCCTTAATAGCCCTATCAAATTTTTCATGTTTAATGAAACCATCGGCATTCCCCAACTCCTTAAGAGCAGAATCGATGTAGACTACGTGCATAGGAACTCTTTTTATGTTTTCTATCTTTCTAATAAACGTATCTTCTCCATACTCTTCAATTGTTATCTCCACCTTGCATGGCTCATAAGTTTCTCCATAAACGATGCACACAATATGCCATCCCCTATTGTAGTGGTATTTTTCAATACCTATCCAGTCATCTCCAATTTTGCTTTTAGCAATTTTTCTAAGTTTCTCAAGAACTTCCAGTTTCATTTTTATTTTCTCTGCATGGTTTTATTAAAAGTTTATTGGCGATTTGTTAAGAGAATTGTATTAATCTTTTATGCAAATTCCAAAAAAGATAAAACAAGCGGACTCGCCGGGAGTTGAACCCGGGTCCGGGGGTCCGAAGCCCCCGAGGATATCCGCTTGTTTTTTATTTTTGCAAAATCTAATAGCTTCTTCAAGTAATTTGGAAAGATTCAACTTCTTATTCTTTGCATACTCTAACAAATCAGCATCAATATACACACTCGTTCTTTTCTTCATTTATCTCACCAAAATAATTTATATAAACTTTTAAAACTACTTCGTTTACTCAACTGAACAGCAGTATTTAATCAGATAAGCTACATCACGAGTGATCATCGAGGCGAGCTCAAGGGAAGTGAGCATTTTCAAACCTCCCGACTTTCATTTTTAAAGTCAAATTCTTGAAAACCGAATATGCCAGTTCGTTCAATCGAAGTTCCATGTTTTATCAAATCCGCAAGGATTAAGCAGGTGGTAGTAGAAGTAGAGATAGCAATCGGAAAACCTGAAGGCTTCGAGAGAATCGAGAAGAAGATCGATGTGGACATAGATCTGTTCAACTCCTGAAAATTTTCTTAATTTGTTCGTCTATGTATTTCTGAGCTTCCTCTATGGCTACTTTCTCCGCCAGTTTTTTAGGCAGATCGACTTGGGTAAACTCTCTCTTACAAT
>QMZC01000006.1 GCA_003662995.1 Archaeoglobales archaeon | reverse complement strand
TTAGCGCAGAGCGCTAAATGCCCCACCCACTCAAAGTTATTTGTTGAGGAAAAAGTTTTAGGATTGGACGCAATTCATCCCAACAATCTAAAGATTGGGGATTTCTTGCTGATCAGTGGTTAACAAAACTCGGAAATAAAAATCAACTGGGGATTTTCAAATATGATACCAAAAGCTCTAACTATCTTAAGTACTTTCTACCTAATACTAAAATAACTAAAATATCAAATTCAATTTAAATTCAAAATCAAGCCTAAGAGGGTCAAGGATGGAAATCAAGAAAATACTAAAAGATAGAAAACTTAAAATTGCCCTGGAAAAAGCCATAAAGTCCTATAAGTCCAATTTTGAAAGAGTTATTGAAAAATATCCCCAAACAATTGAACTCGCAAGGGAAGTTAGGGAAATAAAGAAGAGGTCGATTGACGAATTGAAGGATAACATTAAAATTGCGATGGAAAGCCTTGAAGACAATGGAATTAACGTCCATTTTGCCAAGGATGGTCGTGAGGCTAACAAGCTAATATACGACTTGATTGATGGAAATACGGTTGTTAAATCAAAGAGCATGACGAGTGAAGAAATCGGTTTGAGGAATTTTTTAGAATCCAATGGCATAGAAGTGTGGGAGACGGACTTGGGCGAGTTTATTATCCAGATTCTGAATGAAAAGCCGATGCACGTAATAACGCCTGCAATACACTTAACGAAGGATAGAATAGTTGAAGTTTTACAAAAGGAAATCAATTCCTCATCATACAAGATTCAGGAGATAGTTGATGAAGTCAGAAAGTTTATGCGGGAAAAGTTTGTCAGTGCGAGGGTTGGTATTACTGGAGCCAACGTTCTGTCTGCTGAAACTGGAAGTCTAATACTGATTGAAAATGAGGGCAATATAAGGTTAACATCCACGTTACCTGAAAAGCACATAGCTATTGTTGGCGTAGAAAAAATTGTTTATGGGCTGAGTGATGCACTAAAAGTGGCTGAAGTTACGTGGAGGTTTGCTGGTTACAAAATGCCAAGTTACGTGGACATAATTAGCACTCCAAGCAAAACTGGTGATGTGGAAAAAGTTGTAATTAATGGAATGCATGGAGCCAAAGAAGTTCACGTAATACTTCTGGACAATGGAAGGCTAAAAGCTGCAGAAAATGATGTGCTAAAAGAGGCGTTGTACTGCCTCCGTTGCGGAGCTTGTATGTACGAATGTCAAGTATACCAAAACTTGAGTGGTTACTGGGGAGAAAATTATGTCGGTGGAATTGGAATCGTTTGGGATTACATAACCAAGGGTTTAATTAATGAGAATGTGTTTTGCTGCTTGTTGTGCGGGAGGTGCAAAGAAATTTGCCCTGTAAACATCGATTGTGCTAAAATTAATAGATGGTTACGAGGAGTCACTTTTCCCAATCTGAACAATAACCAATGCAACGAACGACATTACAATTGCAGCGTAGAATGAGGGGATGTAGCTCTGCGTCAAATCTTTAATTAATCCTCCACAAAAGGCTCCAAGTAATCCAGCAACACCCCATGATGTAAAAATTGCCCCATATATCCTGCCAAGATACTTCTTTCCGAAGAAAATTGCCGTTGCAGATGGGAATAATGCTAACAACCCACCATAATTTGCATATATTATGCTACCCATTAGTATGGCCGTTAAAGGCAAGTTGTATGCAAATTTTAGCATAAATAGGGCAATCATGGTTATAAAGAAATTGAATTGCATTGCTGTCCATACAGATGTCCTGTCAAGCAAGATTCCCCAAAATATTCTTCCACCAGCATTGAAAAGGGATGTTACAATGAGAAATGTTGCAATTATCTCCCCCACACCACCTTCTTTCAATATTGGTACTGCATTCCCTATGAACATCAATCCAGCAAAGGACGCTGAGGCGAAGGATAACCACAAGATGTAGAATTTTTTATCTTTCAAAGCCATTTTCAGGCTGAAATCGACCTCTTCAACTTTTCTTGTCTCAGGCTCTTTCAAAATTAACCCCATCAGTGAAATTATTGCAAAATAAATGATTCCCATGTAAAGAAACGTTTGAAAGACATCTGTAACATCCAAAAAGTACTTTATTACTGGCGTAACCAAAGCTGTCCCTATTCCAAATCCAACAGCGGCAATTCCTACAGCAGTTCCCGTTTTGTCAGGAAACCACTTAGCAACAAGAGGTCTTGGCACAGCATCGATTACAGCCATTCCCAAGCCCGGAAGTACTCCTAAACCTAAATAATAAAGCAATTTAGCAGAATTCCACTCAGAAAAATCGCGCATAAGTGATGCGGAAAGATATCCGATGAAGATTATCAATGCTCCAAGTAAAATTGGTATCTTTGGGCCAAACCTGTCATAGAAAAATCCCGAGGGAAGTATGAAAATTGAGTAGGTTACCGTTACAAGGGAGAAAGCTAAGGTAAGCTCTGCAACCGATTCAATTCCAAACTTATCTTGAAGTGGAGGATAGTAAAGGCTGAAGGCGTAGATACTTCCAAGCATTGAGAGAATAACAAGACCAGCAAAAGGGTAAACCCATCTGGATCCCATAATTCAATTTTTAATTCTAAGATAAATCTTTTATCATTTTTTAATTGGATTTGCTGTTACAATCGAAGAAAAGGTGTTTTACTAATAGCAGAAGCATGCACAAATGATAGGTAAGGAAAATATTAAGTTGATAAGAAAAATATACTATGCCTCCATGGAAGGTTCATAGAAAATGGGGTGAAAAACTTTTAGGATTTTCAAATTCAGAAATAGATAAACTAATAGATGAATTAGAGGGCCATGATGCTGGTCAGTAGGATGAAAGTGTGCTTGAGAGGCAATTGTTATATGTAAGGTCAAAATATGGTTTTGTGGGTGAGCAGTATTATATACTCCATCACGTATTAGACAGAGCTGAACAACTTCTTTTGAGCATAATTTCAAACCATTTAGGTGTATACGAACCTATTTTTGAGAAAGAGGCAATTGTAGATGCTTTGTATAAGTGGGCTGAATTGCTTTATTCAGAACTTTTAATGGATACGAAATCTATTGTCATCAAAAAGCAATACGGTAATGCTATTATTCATCAATTATGTGGAAGTAAATTGATATACGAGTTGATTTGTGACATCATAACACATGAAAAATTTTACAATAAGTTGGTCAATACTGCTGAAATGAAACTTGCAAGTTATGTTCATCGTATATTTAGGCGAGGGCCAGTTGTGGCAGGGATAGGTGATGAAGTAAGAAGAGAATACGAAAGAAGAAAGAGGGAAAAAGAACAAATAATTGAAGGAGAAATAGAGAGGTGGAAAACAAAATTTGAGTGGTTCTTTAAAGTCATAGATACCCTTTCAGAATTGGGATATTGTAATAGCAATGCAAATTAATTTATTGAAAAATTTAATTTTATTTTTCCATCAATGGATTGAATGGTCAACGAAGTTATCACTAACATAGCCTAAAGCTTTTATGCCCAGTCATTCTTGGCTTTCAGATGAAAGTTGTTGCTACTGGAACGTTCGACATACTTCATCCGGGACACATCAGATTCCTAAAGGAAGCAAAGGCGTTGGGGGATGAGCTTATAGTAATAGTTGCTAGGGAAAAGAATGTTAAGCATAAGCCGAAGCCGATAATTCCAGAAGAGCAGAGGAGGAGGGTTGTTGAGGCAATAAAGTACGTTGATAGGGCTATTTTGGGTGATGAGGATGATATGTTTAAACCCATTATGGAGATTAAGCCTGACATAATCGTTTTGGGTTACGATCAGCATTTTAATGAAAAATGGCTTGAGGAAGAGTTAAAGAAGAGGAATTTGAATTGTAGGGTTGTCAGAATTGAAGCTAAGGAGGAGTGTGAGTATTGCAGTTCAGCAAAGATAATAAAGAGAATATTTCAGATTGTCAAGGAGAGATTTAAAGAATACGAGGTTAAGCTTAGGGGTGTTTAGAATGGGTTTGTTGATGATTCCGGGTCCAGTGCAACTACATGAGAGAATAATCAAGGCGATGTGCAGGCAGATGATCGGGCATAGAGGAAAAAAATTCTCTGAAATCTTTAAGTATTGCCTTGATGGATTGAAAGAGCTTTTTGGGACGAAGCATGACGTCTACATTATTTCTGGTTCAGGAACTTCGGGAATGGAGGCAGCAATAGCATCTTTTTCCAACGTAAAAAAGATTGCATGCGTTGACAATGGAAAGTTTGGTGACAGACTTTGCAAAATAGCCTCTAAATACACAACAGTTGATGAGATTAGATTTGAGTGGGGAAAGTCAATTGAACTCGAAAAAATTGAGAAGTCGTTTGAGGAGGGAAGTGAGGCAATAGCCTTCGTTCACAACGAAACGTCAACTGGAATTTTAAATCCGGCTGAAGAGATAGCAAAGATTGCCAAGAAGTACGATGCCTTGGTTATAATGGACGGAATTACATCGGTTGGTGGAGATGTTGTAAAGATGGATGAATGGGGTATTGATGTGGCAATCGTCGGCAGTCAGAAGTGCTTGGGTTGCCCCCCCGGCTTGGCAGCAGTAGCAGTTAATGAAAAAGCTTGGGAATACTACAATGAAAAAACCCCGTTTTATTTGGATTTAAAAGCATACAAAAAGAAAACACCAGATTTGCAAACTCCATACACTCCTGCTGTCCCACTCTTCTTTGCGTTGGAGGAGGCTTTGAAGATAATAGAGGAGGAGGGTTTGGAAAACAGAATTAAGAGGCACAGAACACTATCTGAGGCTGTAAGGGCATGGGCTATCGAAGCAGGTTTAGAGTTGTTTCCACAACTGAATGAGTATTCAAACTACTCAAACACCGTAACAGCAATAAAGATGCCCGAAAACGTTACGGATAAGGAGTTGAGAGGTACGTTGCAGAGTGAATACGGAATAACGATTAGTGGTGGTCAGGAACACTTGAAAGGCAAAATCTTCAGAATTGGGACGATGGGTAATGTGGGCAAAGCAGAAGTCATAACAACTTTGGCAGCAGTGGAGGATGTTTTGACAAGGAAAAATGCAATAAAGCCCGCTTTACATGCAGCAATTGAGGTGTTGAGGGAGTTATGAAGATAGGAATTGTTGATACAACTTTTTCAAGGATAAACATGGGGAAGATAGCGATTGATGAATTGAAAAGAGTTTCATCCATTCCTTATGAGCGTTACACCGTTCCGGGCATTAAAGATTTGCCGGTTGCAGCAAAAAAGATGATTGAAGAGAAGGGTTGCGATATTGTAATAACCTTGGGCTGGGTTGGTGGAACGCAGAAAGACATGTTCAGCTACATTGCGTTGAGCGTTGGCTTGATTATGGCTCAATTGTTGACGAATAAACACATCATAGATGTAACAATTCATGAGGATGAGGCGAAGGATGAAAAGGAGTTGTTGAGGGTTGCTGAGAACAGGGTTAGGGAGCATGTCAGGAATGTAGTTGATTTGCTAACGAATCCTAAAAGACTGCAAAAGTTGGCTGGGACAGGACAAAGGCAAGGTTATCCTGACGTTGGGCCGATTCTGAAATAATAATTTTAATCTTTTTGAATTCAAGTTTATTAATGAAAGCATGAAACTTGCAGCTTTAATCTCAGGTGGAAAAGATTCTATGCTTGCCTTGCACAGGGCAGCAAAGGATAACGAAATTGTTTGTTTGGTTGGTGTTGTGCCAAAAAACCCCGATTCCTACATGTATCACACACCAAATTTGCATTTGCTCGATGCCATTGCCGAATGCTTGGATTTACCCCTTTACAAAATAGCTACTGCTGGAGAGGAGGAAAAGGAAGTTGACGATTTAACAGAGGGTTTAAAAAGTTTAAAAAATTTGGATGTCGATGGACTGGTTATAGGTGGATTGGAGTCTGAGTATCAGAAGAAGAGGTTTGAAAAGGTTTGCAATGCATTAAACATCAAAATGGTTGCCCCACTTTGGCACACTGATGTTTTAGAAATGATGAAAGAGGTTGTTAACAACTTTGAATGCATCATTGTTAAAGTCTCGGCAATGGGATTAACAGAAGACTGGTTGGGAAGAAAGATTGATTTAGAATGTTTAGAAGACATGGTAAAGCTGAATGAAAAGTATGGTATCCATTTAGCTGGCGAGGGTGGGGAATACGAGACGTTGGTGTTGGATGCACCGCTGTATAAAAAGAGGATTGTTGTAGAAGATTTTGATGTTAGATGGAAAAACTACAACGGTGTTTTTGAGATTAAAAAGTTTAGGTTGGAGGACAAGGTTTAAGGGGCTTAAATGTATTAGATATTATTAAAAACTCCTGATACGTTGGAGAACGTCCGTGAAAGAGTTACAGCATTATAAAGATATTACAAATTATCTTTTTGCTCTCTCCATTTCAAGCCTCTTTTTGAGCTGATATGGCTGATATTGGTAATTCTAAAGCATGCTAAAGTTTGAAAATAGCCGCTTATGTATGTTATTCGACAGCTTTTTATGTGCGAAATATTTTTAACTATAAATATGGTGATTTTAAATCCTAAGTTTGGTGAAGATTTTATAGGTAGAGAGAAAGAAATTGAAGAGCTTAAGGAGAAAATTGAAAAAAGCGGGATTGTTGTGGTAACAGGGGATAGGGGAGTTGGTAAGACTATTCTCATACATGTTGTTAAGGAATTACTCGAAAAAGAGCCAGGACATTTTAAGAAGTGGAAGCATTATCATATTAATGGATCTATGTTCTATGAAAAAATTAGAGGGATCTTTAAACTACCATTCTATAAAAGAATTACAGGAATCTCTACACCGTTTGGAGGGATTAGTCTAGATTCGGCTGAGCACAATATTCTTGAATGCATGGAAAAATCAAAAGATAAGATAATTTTTATCGAAAATGCGCATGAATTAGAGAAAAAAGATATTGAAATTATCTCTACAGCTGTAGATAGAACTAACCGCCTAAAGTTCGTTCTTGAAATTGCCAAAGTTTATTTGCCTAATATCAAACTAAAAGGAGGATCTTACGAAGTCATTGAGGTAAAGGAGTTAAGCTATGAAGATATTGAGAAAATTGTAAGAAAAGAATATCCAAATTTTTCGGATGATATTATTGAAAAGATCGTTACACTTTCAGAAGGTTACCCATATATAGCTAGAACACTTGCTTATATTTGCAACAATAAGAGCAAGGAGGAGCAATTTCAGTTTTTAGATACTTTAAAAGACGGATATATGAGGCATACGCTCGATAAAATTCACGAAGAAATTTTAGGGACATTGGATAAAAGCTCTCAAGAACTTTTAAAGTGTTGGCGATAGCTCCAACTAATTTAACACTAGATCTAATAGAGGCTTTTTACGAAGGGGAAGATTTAGACATGCCGCTTGAGAATCTCTTGAAAAGAGGGTTGCTTATAGAGTCAGAGGAATTTTATTGGATTTACCACCAGTTGTTTAGAGACTATTTAAGGAGCATCCAGAAAACTAAACTTAAGAAGAAAAGGGAGATATACTGCAGAGCGATGGAGAAAATAAAATCAAATCCCGATTCGTATTTACTATTACTTGATACGCTAGATGATCCAGATATTTTCGATGAGTTGATTAAAATGGCTGAAAACGATATTGCCATCAATTCTGTTGGGATTCGAAGCCGTCGGCGGGGAAAGTTAGATCAGGCAGAAAAGGCGTGGAAACGCCTCCTTGAAAAAGCAATGAGCGAGGGCAACAAGGAGGGTGAATTAACTGCAATCGGAAATTTGGGGCTATTGTACAGCGATAAAGGTGAATTTAACAAAACGCTTGAGTGTCTAGAAAGGGCATTGAAACTTAGTGAAGAGTTAGGAAACAAGAAAGAAATAGCTACTGCTCTTTTGAACATAGGAACTGTTTATGGAGAAAATGCATCTAAATCTGAAGAATTCGATAAAGCCCTTGAATATTTTGAGAAGGCGTTAAAGCTGTATGAAGAATTGGACGATAAAGAAGGAATGGCAAAAGCTATTGTAAACATTGGAATTATCTACCGACATAAAGATAGGTTTGATGATGCTCTTGCCCATTATGAGAACGCATTGAAGCTGGTTGAAAGGCAAGACACAGATGTAGTAGCTAATGCTTATTTAAATATTGGTACAATCTACCACGATAGAAAAGAATTGGATAAAGCACTTGAATACTATAAAAAAGCCAAGGAATTATTCAAAAAGCTAAGGATGGAGTATAGCACTGCTTTGGCATTGTGGAATATTGGACTTGTTTATAAAGACAAAGGAGAATTTGATGACTCTCTCAAAAACTTGAAGGGTGCATTAGACATTTTTAAAAAGATTGGAACTAAACAAGACATTGCTCACATTTTGAAAGGTATCGGAAAAGTTCATGAGCAAAAAGGCATGAAAATGGAGCAATCAAGGTATTATTTAGAAGCAGAGAAGCTGGAAAAAGAATCTTAGCAATACATTGATGAAAAATTAACAAAAAACAATAAAATCATTCATACTCAATTGTTGCCGGTGGCTTTGGCGTTATATCGTAAACAACCCTCGAAACCTCTGGTATCTCGCCCGTAATTCTCAACACAATCTTTCTGAGCTTTTCATATTCAATGTAGATTGGGTCAGCAGTCATACCTCCCTTGAACCTACAGCCTAGGCAATTATGGCTTTACCATCCTTCACTTTCTCTTTAATCTCGTTAATCGCATCCTCTACGAACTTTTCAACGTTTACCATCAATGATATTCTTTGAGACAATTGCTTTTTCAATTAGTGATTTATTCTAACTTTTATTCTAACGATCTTGGATAAGCAATCTTAAAATTTAGGGGATTCAGAGAAAATTTTTAATAAATAGTGGTTGATTTTATTTAAACTTTTCAAGAGGTGAAAAATGATTAGAAAATTGAGAATGACTAACTTTCGCGGGGTTAAAGAGGGAGAAATCGAACTAGGAGATTTAACAATCCTTGTCGGATCGAACAACTCTGCAAAAACAACAATACTCGAAGCATTATTTTTATTGCCCAACCCCCTCCGGGATGTACCATACATTCTCCCTGAACCGAGAATGCGGTTAACTGCAGCCTCTCTTATTCATGAAATGCATAAAACACTCAATTGTGAAGGTTATGCTTTTTTATTACATAAATATGTATCTGATCAAGCAATAGTAAAATGGAACGATACAGATTACCTTAGGTTACTTAAACAATTGGATGAGTTATACTTAGATACAAACAAAATATCTAAATTTCCATCACAATCAACTATAAAAACTAAAAGCGGAGAAGTATCAATTTTTGGAAGTCTTGGGCTATCTCATAACACAATTTCTGATTTGAGTCCAAGAAATAGGGAAGTATTTATAGCACCTAACTCTCTTTTAATTTCAGCAGAAATAATAAGATATGCTCAGTGGTATATTCACAGCAATTGGGCGCAGATTGCTAACCTAAAAGTACCGGTTGAGGTTGCAAAGGATACTTCAAGTTTAGTTGATGAAAATTTTGTGAACATAACAATAGAACCTTTTTTAGCAGGGAGACTCTCCATTTTTGGATTGTTAGATGATGGGACTAGAATCAGGCTTGGAGACCTCGGTTCAGGAACGCAAGTATATATTGTTGCTAGAATTCTTTACGAGATCATTAAACCACAAATACTATTGTGGGATGATGTAGAAGCTCATGTGAATCCTCGATTACTTGTAAGGATTGCTGAGTGGTTCTCGGAACTCAATGAAAGCGGTGTACAAGTAGTAATTACAACACACAGCATAGAAACTGCCAGAATGCTTACAGAATTTAACAAGGATGCGACCATCTTAGTCACTTCATTAAAGGATGGAATACTTAAAATAAAGAAAATAACATCGGATGATTTGGAAATGTTAACGTTAGCTGGAATAGATATTAGAATGGCTGATGCAGTGATACTATGAGGTTATATCCCATTTCACCGATATTTGCAGCTAGACTAAGATCAAAGACAGGGAAGATTTCTAAGAAATTTATGTTTGAAATAATTGATGTACATGGGAGTAACATAGATTCCCTAATCGTTTTGGGAAATGGTGATGTAGATGATCAAGTTATACCGATAGTATGTCATCATCTTAACGGGAGCAAGGTTGTAGGAATAACAAAACCTGAAGGACAAACAAGGATAAATGTACTCAAAAACATTCCTACATATGTCTCAAATCTCAAAATAAAAACAATAGTAGAAATTATGGATCAAGAGGAGGACACACTCGAGAAGATCTATAATCAAATAGAACGCCATTTACAAGATATGAACATCCGATTTGAGCTAGTAAGGAACATCAATCGTGCTAGAAAGTATGAATGTAGATTCGGTAGCAGAACCTTCAACTTCATATTGGTAATTAGCGGAGTAGAAAGTCTAGCAGCAGAAAAACACAACATCGAGGATCATCTTATTCAAGCGGCTATAGAATTATCAAAGTTGGACGTATCTATGGAAAATGCAAGAATAGACTCAAAGAAAATCTGGAGAAGCTTTAGCAAGGAAAATCAGTATGAAATCCTAAGTGAAATCCTAAATAGAAAGTCATTAGCTCAGAAAATACTATCACAACATTTTGAAGGTTTGAAATTTTTGAAGTAATATCCCTATAATAAAAAACAATTAAATAAAAATACTATAAAATGTATCTTGCTGATAATAAGTGTTAAAACACTCAAAATACACCAATGCCAAACAAAATCCCGGTAGTCCGATTTGGAGGATAACCGAATTGAGAACGGTACAAAACTCCAACCACCGACGTCAAGAATGTAACCATTAACGTTGACCCAGTGACAATTCTATGTTGTTTTTAACTTCTCAACCTTTGTTGTTACGGTATCAAAATTTCAAAATACTTCTCCAACCGCAATGAACTTCTATCTCTCCATCTTTCCCAACCTTAGCGTAACCATTTCTTATTTCCACAAAATCACCTATATCTAATTTTTTATAAATACTAACTTTATCTCCCCACAGTAAAACCCTTACCCTGCCACTCTCATCCGAAATGTATATTTCAGCAATCTCAACGTTTTTTGACTCCACCTTTCTAACATCTCCAAAACCGCTAACCCTACCTTTAACGTTTACGATTCCTTGGGTAATTTTTGAGATGCTCTTAAACTCAACTTCCTGAATCTCAATGTCCGAAGGGTCGTTTATGGAAATCCCAACTTCGCCATCTCTTCTCTTCAAAAAGCCTTTTGCTTTGATTTTTGCCCCTTCAATTACATCGCCAGTTTTAACAAGCTCTGCTGCATCGTTCCATAATGTGACCCTTACTTTTCCACTCTCATCAGCCACAATTATTGATGTCACAATTCCATTATCAAATTCTCTAACAGCAAATGTCTTTTCTACGGTTCCCTTGACGATGACCTTACCCCTCTTTGTTTCCAGTTCTTTAATTTTAGTTATGGGTTCATAACCGAAGGAGTAAGCTACCAATAGAGCCAAAGTTTCTTTGTTCACCAAACCGCCAAAGTGTTCTTCAAACTCATCCATTTTTTTTCTAAATTCTTCAAAACTGACTTTATTCTCAACTTCTTTGTAATACTTTGATATGCTATCGCTATTCATCTAACCACCTTTTAACTCACCATGAAGTAAAGAATTAAGGTTGAAACAAAGCCTATGAAGAGTAAAATCAAGCCATACCTTTCCATGGATTGAAGTTGATGAAGAAATATTTTAGTTTTTTGAAACATATTTTAAATAGATATATAAAAATAAAGAATGGTTACAAATTATGGGATCGCTAAAATACTCCACCAAGGCTTTGAGATTTGAACTATCTCCCCTGTTTGTGCGTCAATATGGATTTCAACGTTCATTGTTGCAGGAATGAGTCCCAATACTTTGGCTTCTTTACTACCTTTAACTATATAACGTGGATTGTTGTCTATTACTTTCAACTCAGCCAACTCAACGGAAATTTTTTCTTTCTCTACTGCCTCTGATACAGCAGAATCCGGTGTAATTTCAACAGGTTTATTGTTTACATATAGCTTATTTTCTTTGATTTTCAACTGTCCCCTTGAAATGACCTTTACGTTGTTAGCTTCTATCTCAATCTCTTTTGATTCTTTTTTAATTTGGATTGTCACTTTAGTCTCTCCTTTATGTCCTGAAACAATAGCATTGATCCTATCAGTTTCAACGCTTTTTCCACCCACAGTCACTGGTTTTTCGGACTCAGGAGTTATTTCTATACCCTTGGACGATATAACATCTCTGCAATCCACATCACTTGGGTGTTTTGAACAAAACTCTAAAATGGTCTTAGATAGATTAACCGATATCATCAATTTACCAGTTGACTTGTTGTATACCTTAACTACTTCAACGCCTTTATACCATGGAAATCGAAGTGGAAAATCTACATTGTCTAAATACACTGCTTTTTCACCAAGCTGTATTCGTGGATCCCACAGTCCAAAGGACTTTATCAATCTACCATCTTTTGAAAGCAGTTGAACTTCAAAATGACCGTACTGCAAACCTATATCGGGATGTGCATCGGTGATCTCAGAGCTTATAAAGGACATTTTACCATCTTTAATGTTGAGCCAAATGAGGAATCCCTTTGTATCTCCGACTGGCCAGTTGTTGAATACGTAGTTAATGCGACGTGTGCATGCCTCTCCAAACATGTAATTGGCATTACATCCAAACCCACACGCTGTCATGTAATCTGGATTTGGAGCGTCTGGGTCATACCTCCAAAAGTTTTTCTGACAGCCGCCAGACTTTATTTGTCTACAATTGCCACTTGTCCAACCTTCGTTATTGGCATCGTTTATGCAATTGGCTAAAGATGACCAAACATTTGGCACAGGGTCGTTTTGTTCGTAGTATGTATTTCCACAGTATTCATCTACCAAACCAAAGATTGCATGTCCACTTTCATGAATAACGACAGTTGTTGCGCCTAAGATAGTATTATCACCAGCATCAAAATGACTTGGGGGACCGAGTGCATTTGAACATCCCGTAAAATATCCTGATACAAGTATACCTGCAACGTCTGCGAAATCCGCATTATTGCTGTTATAAAAGCCGTTTGGAAGCTGACCCGAACAACTAGCTGATTCATTTCCAAAACCACCAGTATAGTAGTAGAAATTAAATCTGTCCTTGTAGTTGTTTGGTATTGGGTCAACGCATTTTTGATCAAGCTTGAAGTATCCATTGCGTATGTGCTCTATTGCATCGTTTACGAATCCGTTTATATTTCCTTGATAACTTAAATCAGGAACAAAGACAACATCTATAAACCCCTTATCAGGTTTTCCTTTTATTCTTATCGGTACAACGTTGTTTCCACACCATATGCACTGTATGCATGGAGAACAAATCCCTCCACAATCAACTCCGTTCTCATTTGGACCTTGTAAGACGTCATAACAATCACATGCATCTCCAATACCGTCATTGTTTACATCATTTTGGTCAGGATTGTAGTGGTTTGGACAGTTATCCACATCTCCACATACACCATCGTAGTCTTTATCGTTGTATTTGTCAAGTGGACATTTGTCACAGTCATTGTGGATGCCGTCTCCATCAGCATCAACTGAATACATTAGAGGAAACTTATCAACCGAATCAAGACATCCATCGTTATCGTCGTCATCATCGCAAGCATTTCCTACTCCATCTCCATCAGAATCAAGTTGGGAAGGGTTTGCGATATGTGGACAGTTGTCTTCTGTGTTAGGTACTGAATCCAAATCTACGTCAGGACCGTAATCGTCCCATACACCATCATTATTAGCGTCTTTTGGTGCAATTTTAGCGTCAAAAGCACCTTTGATTTCAAACACCCATATTGGACCGTTCCACTGGTAATCTATGGTCTTGCCTTCAGTCACACCTACGCCTTTATAGTCAGCTATGAGTAAATGACCGTTATCCAACACTAATGCGTCTGTTGGATAGCTTGGATAAGGATATATTAAATCTGGTTTTGTATAATCTCCCGATGCCCAATACAAGTCACCGTTGGATTTGATTTCAATTAAACTACTCTCTTTGAGGGAAACAAGAATATCTCCTTCTTTGTGCAAATCTTCTACAGTAGAACGTACTTCACTTACATCAAATGGTGTCCAACCGTTCAAGTTCTTTTCAACAACTATTTCTCCTTCTGGATTAACTATTACTACTCGATGATTACCAGTATCTGCAATTGCCGTGTTACCGTTTCTTAAGCGGATCGCACCCCTTGGATATTTAAGGTCAGTGTCGTATTTCCAAACAACGGTTTTGTTGGGGGCAACCTCCAATATTCGGCTATTTCCCGTATCCACTATAAGCGTATTCCCATTTGGTAACCTGTGGGCATCACAAGGATTATTTAACTTGGATTTAACGTACTTGTATTCATATATGGGTGCTACGGTGGATTCAGGTTGTTGAACTGGAATGGATATGTTTACTTCGCTGCACTCCCATACAATTGACCCCTCCTTGTTAACTTCAATTACTCTGTCGTTTTGTGTATCTGTTATTAGGGTATTTCCATTGTGTAATCTTTCAGCATCGGCAGGTCTGTTAAGCCCTTCAGCATACTCCCAAACTATTGATTTTGTCTGTTTATCAACTTCTATTACCCTGTTTTCGTCAGTCACCGTAATCAAAATGTTGTAGCTAATATAATCTGGACACCCATCCTCATCCTTAAAAATGTTTGGTGTTTCAGCTTCTAGCGGGCATTCGTCTAACGTATTAGGGATGTTATCCCCATCAATGTCATCATCGCAAACATCCCCTACTCCATCTCCATCAGTATCCCTTTGATCTGGATTGTATTTTTTCGGACACAGGTCAAAGAAATCGGGTACACCATCGTTGTCTGAATCCACTAAATTGATAGTAGGTGTTGGAGCTATTGTTGGAGCTAGTGTTGGGGTGGGTATCTGTATTGGTGTTGATATCGTTTCAGGTGTTTGTTTGTAAGCAGGAGGTATTGCGCAACCCGTTCCTTCCGCATTACATCCATATTCACATCTAAGCCTTAGATATTCACATCCACCAGTAGTTGGGTTGTACTCTCCATCGTAATAGTAGATCCCATTGGAGCAATAATCCTCACATTTTATTCTGGATGGTGTGGGTGTAGGAGTTTCTCTAGCAAAAGTAGGAGTTGGAGTTGGTGTTTCCCTTGATACTGGAGTTGGCGTAGGAGTTGGTGTAGTCCTCGTTGGAGTAGAAGTTGGTGTGGGAGTGGGAGTAGCACTTACAGAACATCTCTCTAATTTTATTAACGAATTATCACATGAATCATACCACCCTTCTGCTCTCGTGCCAACCTCTTTACAAATTGCAGTACATCTACTGCATGAATCGTATTTTATCAGTTCCTTAGTGCAGGAATCATACCAACCTTCTGATCTCGTTCCAATTTTATCACAGATCGGTTTGCACTCTTGAGCACTGCAAAGAGCAAGTAATGTCGTTAACACCAACATCAACATTGCTATTCTTGAGAGAGACATAACAACTATAGAAAATTCGACATATATAAAAATTTTCTTACAAAAATGTAATTAGTTTTGTGATACTTACCATAGCTTGGGAAATTTAATTAATCCTACTTGTAAAATTTTTGTTATGGGATTTGAATGGTATACCGAATTTGTTGATTTGGACTACAAACCACAAAACGAAGTTGTTTGTACGTTCAAAGTTGAGCCTGATGGAATTTCGATGGAAGAATCAGCAGGAAGGGTGGCTTCTGAAAGTTCAGTTGGAACTTGGACAACCTTGGCAAGACTTCCAGATAGAATAAAGAAAATAATGGCAAGGGTCTTTGAGATGGATGAAGATACTATAAAAATCTCGTATCCTTTGGAGTTGTTTGACTTTAGCATTCCACAATTGCTCAGCAGCGTTGCCGGAAACGTTTTTGGAATGAGGGCTTTAAAGAATTTAAGATTGGAGGACATAGAATTTCCAAAGGAGTTCGTTTCTAAGCAAAAAGGACCACAGTTTGGTATTGAGGGTGTGAGGAAAGTTTTGAAAATTGAAAAAAGACCTTTAACCGCTACAGTCCCAAAACCAAAGGTTGGATTTGATGCCGATGAATACGCTGAAGTTGCTTACAACGCTTGGAGTGGTGGATTGGATTTCGTAAAGGACGATGAGAATCTAACTGACCAACCTTTCATCAGGTTTGAAGACAGATTAAAGAAAGTTATGAAGGTAAAAGAGAAGGTTGAAGGTGAAACGGGTGAAAGAAAAAGCTATCTCGTAAATATCACTGGAGAAACGAATAAGATGATTGAAAGGGCTAAGCTTGTGGCAGATTACAGAAACGAATACGTAATGATTGACATATTAACAGTTGGTTGGGCTGCTTTACAAACTTTGAGAGAGATTTGTGATGATTTAAGCTTGGCAATCCATGCTCATAGGGCAATGCATGCTGCATTTACAAGAAATCCGAAACACGGCATATCTTTGAAAGTAGTTACAAAATTAGCAAGATTGGTAGGAGTAGATAACATGCATGTAGGGACTGGTGTGGGCAAGATGGTTGGTGGGGCAAAAGAAGTAAAGGAGTTGGCAGAGATTTGTACAAATGAATGGTTTAACATCAAAACGACTTTTCCAGTGTCATCAGGTGGATTGCACCCCGGCTTAATTCCAGATGTGATCAGGCTTTTTGGCAACGATGTAATTGTTCAGGCTGGAGGGGGTGTGCATGGGCATCCAAAAGGCACTTATGCTGGGGCTAAGGCGTTAAGACAGGCAATTGATGCATCCATAGAAAACACGCCACTCGATGATTATGCTGAGGAACATGAAGAGTTGAGGTTGGCAATAGAGAAGTGGGGATTTGTAAAGCCAAAATAATTTTAAATTCCAATTTTATTTTAGTTATTCAGGGCACATCCAAATAACCTAAAGATTTAAGAAGGATAAGTCCACAATATAATAAGGTGACGATTATGAACATAGAATTATTAGCCCAAAAATACGGGGTTGGCATTAAAAGAGTGTATCCTGAGGATTGTCAACTCTGTATTGCGGGTTATACTGGTAAGAGGTGCAAGTATCTAATCAAGATTAAAAAGCAGTTTTTTTGTATTAGAGAGGCGGTGAAAAACGATCCAAGGTTTAGATTTTAATTCATTCTAAGGATAATACCTAAACTCCGCAACTTCTGTGTATCTTTCCCATTGCGTTTGTTTCTTAACATTCTTTAAAATCTGCTCAATTACTCTTATCGCTCCAATTCTGTTTAACGGCTGATTGTTGTTTCCACACTGGTAGCTGTATGTGCAACTTGGACACCCATCCGCCCTTTTACATTCACAATTCTTCAGAATCTCGTAAGATATCCTGAATGCCTTGTCCAACCTCTTAAACAGCAACTTGCTCAATCCGCTTCCACCTGTACTTCCATCGTAAACGAATATATCCCCTTCAGGCGTCGAAACTCCACCAATCTCCTTGCTACCTCCACCCGTTAACACATCACTCGATTCTATGAGTACGTGTTCCAAGGCATGAAAACTACCAGCATAGTAATCTTGCTCGACCTCTTCAGCTTCAGGCAATGGACATGAAAATAAAAAGCCCTTTGTTGGGAACGTGTAGCTTACAGGCTCATCCAAATATTTGATTCCTTTTTTCTCTCTTGAAAACAAATTCCTTATCACGTAACCGTAAACACTTATCGTTATCTCCAGTGAGCAATAAAATGCATCAACAATTGTACTATCTTCTAACTCAACCTTTACAATTCTTGGGATTGAGGTATATAGGGGTTCTGTAATTTCTTCTCCCCTTGCTTCGACCAACTCAGCCTCAAGGTTTTTAATATCCAAATCGATACATCTGTATTTCCTTCCGTTGTGAAGTAATATGCTCCCAGGATAGAGCTCTTTTATTGCAACGGGGAGAGCTCTTTCACCAATAAGTTTGCCGTTACAAAGCATCTTTACACTCTCACCAATCCCCCTCATGTTGAAGCTTTTGACAAGTTCTCTTCCTTTGGAGGTTGCAAACAATCTGCTATCAATTTCTGCAATTAATCCATCTTCAATGAGTTTTTTAACGATTGCGTCATCAAAATCTAGTTCATGTATTCTGAGAGGTTTTTCAATGCATATCGAAATAATTTGATATTTAATTACCTCTTCGTTGCCTTTCTCAACAAAACCACTTGCCTCATCTTTAAAGTACTCTTCAGGTTTGTTTTTGTAATACGTGCTTATTGAGTCCTCTTCTCTAAGCAACAAAACGCCGATACTCTCTTGCCCTTTCCTTCCAGCCCTTCCAACCCTCTGTAAAAACTGGCTGTAAGGAATCAATTCTGATACAACAACATCAACATCCCCAATATCGATTCCAAGCTCAAGTGTTGGAGTTGCAACAACCACCTTCAACTTTCCATTCCTAAACGCCCTTTCAACCTCCTCCCTAACTTCCCTTGGCAGTCCACTTTTGTGGACAGCAGCTCTAATTCCCTCTCGATTGAGAATCCAGTTCAAAGTTTCAACACTCCTGTAACTGTTACCAAAAATCAATATCTTCTTTCCATACAACGCTTTAACAATATCTTTGGTTGATGCATAGATGCTACTGCAATACCGCATTATGAAATTCAGGACACCCTTTCTATGCTCTCCGTGAACGTGCACGAATTCCCTCTCAAAAAGCTCTTCAGCAAACTCCTTTGCATTTGATAGAGTTGCTGATGTGCAGGCTATTTGAAAATCAGCAAATCTTGACAACCGTTTTATTAGATAATGCATGTTTGAGCCAAACAAACCCGTATACGTGTGTAATTCATCCACAACAACAAAAACGACATCTCTAACGATTTTTCTGAATGCTGGATTGTTTCTCAGATGGTAGTCAACCATGTCTGGATTTGTGAGGATTACATCTGCCCTACCATCTAACACAGCCCTTCTTTCATCAGGTGTCGAATCTCCATCATATCTAACAGCTTTCAATCCAACTGATGATGCATAATCCTTAATTTTCAGCTCTTGATCCCTTGCAAGGGCTTTTGTTGGATAAAAAACAATCGCTTTTCCTCCCAAAGCTACTTTCAGGAGCATCGGTATCACGAAAGCCTCAGTCTTTCCGAAACCTGTTGGGGCAGTAATAACAACGTTTTTCCCCTCATTCAACCTTTTTATCGCTTCAGCCTGAAAAGGATACAACTTTTTTATCCCCTTTTTAGCAAGAAATTCAACAATCGGCTTTGGTAAATGCAATTCTTCAGTTGGTTGGGCATCGAATGGCTGAAAGATTTTGTACAAGATTATTTCATCCTCACAATCAAAAATTGGTTTGAGAAAATCCTTACAACCGACTTCTTCAAGTAACCTTAAGTTTCTCTTTCTTACGTTCTCTTTTTTGCAAACACATCTCCTCTTAAGTCTTTTACAGTTTGGGCAGAACAAATCGTCAATCATTTTGATTTGATTTACCATTCTGTTTAAATCGTTCTTGATAGTCAATTTTTAATCTCAAAGAGTTTGGTCAATTTAGTATGACTTTTTCACTCAAAATTTTGCTGTTTAGCATTTCATCAAAAAATCTGGGGTTTTTCAGGACTGCTCTGGCTGCCGAAGCCATGCTTGCCCCAGCTTTTATCATAGCCTCACCACTTTTAGTATCAACAAATGAGTTGTTTCCAATTGTAAAACCGGTCTTGGCGATTTGCGTAATTAACTCTAGGTCGCACAATTCATTGGGAATCATTGCATCAACATGTATGATTCTACAACCAGCCTTCCTTAGTTTTTTAGCTAATTCTGAATAGTCTATATTTAAGCCTCCTCTAATCTTAACAGCCGTTACGCAAATTTTAGAGACTTCTCTAACAATCTCAATTAATTTTTCCTGATTAAACAGCAAATATTGCCCACAGCCAATTTCAACAAATTCTGGTTGTCTGCAGTGGGCATTTATTTCAACAATCCCTCCGTATTCTCTCACAATCTTTGCAACTTCAACATAACCATCGATAGATGCTGATCTGACGTTTACAGCAAACTTTTTCTTGTTATAAATTCTCTTGATTTCATTTTTTATTCCATCAATTGGATCGTCAAAAATGAACTCTTTTCTTTGCCTGCCAATAACCCTTTTTGCTGCTTTCATTGCCTTATCATCAGCATTAAAACCACCCATTACAACCAAAGCTGCCTTTTGCTTCAAACAAAACTCTGCATCGTTTATTCCTGCCATTGCCGATAAAACGAGTCTGTTATCGAAAATCATGTTTTAATCAAACCTTAGCTCCTTTAAATTAATAAACCCGTCAAAAACCCTGTTGGCATTTCCAGTCATGTACGCTTTATTACCTTTGACATCAACTTTAAGTAGTCCCCCTTTTGTGATAACCTTGACGTGATTGCTTGCCAAACCCAGTTTATTCGCCACAAATGCAACCGCCACACTTCCCGTCCCGCAACTCAACGTCTCATTCTCCACCCCCCTCTCGTACGTCCTAATTGTTATTTCATCCTCTGACAAAACCTTGGCAAAGTTTACGTTTGTTCCTTGTGGAAACGTATCGTCATACCTTATTATCTTTGCAGGTTCAATTATATTAAAATCCAAATCATCCACAAATGTGACGACATGGGGGACGCCGGAATTTACAGCATACAACACAAATTTATGATTGTTAATTGTTTTTTCCAACCCCCAAACTTCTCTGTTCGCCGGTATCTCTTCCTTCTTTGTCTTAACCTCACCCATATCAACCTTAACCCACCATCCATCCTCATCTACTTCCAACTCGAGGATGCCGACTAAGGTTTCAACCTTTACAACCTCTCCCTTAACATAACCCTCTTCAACCACAAACCTTGAAAAGCACCTTATTCCATTTCCGCACATCTCTGCCTCGCTCCCATCGTTGTTGAAATATCTAAACCTTGCGTCCGCAACAATTGACGGCTGCACAAAGAGCGTACCGTCAGCCCCAACACCGAATCTTCTGTGACAAACAGCCCTAACGAAATCAGGCTTCATCTTCTCAGGAACTATTTCCTTCTCAAATTCGTCTACCAAGACAAAATCGTTACCGTTTCCATGCATCTTCGTAATTTTTATAGATTCTGAGAACATGATACGAATTGGATTTCATGCTTTAAATTCTGTTTGGTTTGGCAATGTAACCAAACATGAAATCAGCAAATCTGGATAGATTTTAATACTGTCCTTGTGATTGCAAACCAATGCTAAAATACGAGCCTCACGTCCACTCCAACCACAGCGATGGAAATAATAGCGTTAAAGAAATATTGGATGAGGCAATTAAAAAAAAGATAGAGATTATCTCAATAACTGACCACGATACATTAAACGGCTCTTTGGAGGCTATTGAGATTGTAAATGAGGAACACCTACCCATCATTGTGATTCCAGGTATTGAAATCAGCACAAAAAATGGACACCTGTTGGTTTATAGAATTGATCGTGAAGTGGAGAAGGGTATGGAAATGGCTGAAACAATCAAAGCAGCCAAAGAATTGGGTGGATTTACGGTATTAACGCATCCATTTGAGTTTTACAGGCATGGGTGCGTAAAGCCAAACTACTTCAAACACGTTGATGCTGTTGAGGTCTTTAATGCTAAAAGTTATCTGAACTTTTTAGCCAGTTATTTTGCAAATAAATATAAAAAACCTATAATGGCGGGGAGTGACGCCCACAGCGTTTATACAATAGGTTATGGCTTAACGTTAGTTGATCTAAACGTTGAAATGAAACACAAAAATGATAACACGGTCAGTAACAGAGTATTCGAAGCAATTATGGGTTTTAAGGTTAAAATTGAAGGAAAGAGGGTTCCATTAAGATTGAGATTGACTAAGCTTTTTAAATAATCAACTCCTAAGATACTCCAACGCCTCTTTAGAGTTTGCATTCTCATGCACTATCATAGAAATCGCTTTAGTCATCTTTGTTGGGTTTGCTGCCTGAAACACGTTTCTGCCAATTGCAACACCCCTTGCATTAGCTTCCATCGCCATCTCAACCATCTTTAGAATCTCCTCCTCACTCCCCATCTTTGGACCGCCAGCAACAACCACAGGAATTGGACAACCCTCTGTAACCCTCTTGAACGATTCAATGTCACCAGTAAAGTTCGTTTTAACGATATCTGCCCCCAACTCCGCTCCAACTCTAGCAGCCAAAGAGACAGCCTTCTCGCTAAACTGATCGATTCCATCACCTCTTGGATACATCATCGCAAGCAACGGCATTCCCCATTCCATGCATTCTTTGCTTATCTCACCAAGTATTCTAAACTGCTTTGCCTCCGTCTTACTTCCAACGTTGATGTGAACGCTTACAGCGTCTGCTCCAAGTTTTATCGCCTCCTCAACACTGCAAACCAAAACTTTTTCATTGGGATCAGGACTTAAAGAAGTCGAGCCGCTTAAATGCACTATTAACCCTACATCTTTTCCGTATCCCCTATGTCCAAACGGCACGATTCCTTTGTGAACAACAACCGCATTCGCCCCACCTTCAGCAACAGCGTTTATTATCTTTGGCATATCTGTCAGTCCTTCAATAGGACCCATCGACACTCCATGATCCATCGGTATGATTACTGTGTTCCCACTCTGCCTGTTTATTATCCTCTCAACCCTAATTTTTTTACCAATTATCGACATTGACACTGTGTCACACAATAGCAATATAAAGTTTTCCGACATGATAAAAAATTAAAATTGACAAACAACCAAATAAAAATAAATAACAAAAAACAAAAAATTACTTCTTAGCCAACGTTATCTCTATTGCAGAAACGTTCGCCTCTCCCTGCTCGCTCTCAACCTTTTCGGTTGAAATTTTTATGTCCTTAACATCTACATCTGGCAAAAAGCGCTTTCTGACAATCTCTGCAACGTCAACGGCTCTGCTAATAGCCCTACCCCTTGCCTTAACGGCGACTTCAGTTGCTCCACTGTTGAACTGTGTCAACACTGCCAGTACATAATTCATTACCGGCTTGTTTCCAACAAACACTGCATTCTCAGCCATCTTTTCTACCTCCTTTGATTGGCGAAAAATCTTATGTTATATTAATTTTTCCTTAAATGAGTAATTATTCTCTCCTGAAATTATTTCTCGTTTCAATAATTCTTGTGTGAATTGGTGGAAAGTGTTTAGGTGGATTGGGAAGAGAAGTCATCTTGCATCGAAATAGCTTACCTCAACAACCTCAGCTTCTGTTGTATCCAAAATTCCCATGTTGTAAACCTTAATTATTCTGCCCATTCCCTTAGGCTCAAGCTTTAACCTTACAACCGTCATCTCATTCTCTTCAAAGTATCTCGTGGTTGCAAAGAACACCGAATGAGATTGAATCTCCTTGCCTTTAACTTCAGAAATCATCCCAATACACCCTTTGCCTAAATCACTCAGTTTTGCAGGCGTCAAAAACACACAACTCCCAATGTCAGCTTTAAATGCTGTTGCTACGTTATGGGCACTCCTCAATTCAATTGTTCTTATATACCTCCTTATGAATTCATCTATCGTTTTTCTTGAAATTCCTGTCAAAACGTAACATCTCATTTTATCACCCATACATTGGAAACTCCTCTTTTCTTCCTACTTTCTCCTCCTGAACCCTTGCCTGCTCCGCCAACTTTTGCATCTGAGCCTCTATTATCTCCGCCTCTTTTATCAACTTCTCTGTACTGACTTCCCAGCCGAACATTTTGTTCAAAACCTCAACAACTTCTGCTGCTGCTCTTGGATCGGGATTGAATCCCAGAGTCTCACCAAGCAAAACCAATCCGGGGAATTTTTTAGCAACGCATTCGTTCAATATCGATCCCGCAACTCCAGAAATCGTGCCTGTTTTGAAAATTTCAACGTAATCCTTTATTTCGTTGAGCAACTCCTTTTGCGTTGCAGCCCCGAACACCCTCCTCTTATCCTCAAACGTTGCAATTCCTGCCAAAGAATAAATTCTTTTTGCATCTATTGAAATAGCCCAATCCACAATTGTATTGCTCAAATCGTAAGCTATGTCGGGTATTATTGGTATATCCGAGTGAACTATTACAAGATTGTAATCCTTATGCTGATAAATCCTGACAGGTGGCAAAACAACACCATCAAAAAGTGTTGCTATTGGGGGTAATTTTCTCGACTCGATTATCCCAATATTGTCCATGTTTAGCTCGATTATGAAATGAGATGTGGCGATTGTACTTACCAACCCAATTCCCGGAAAACTGGCAATTATTACCGGCTTTTCAACATCCAATCCTTCTAAAACAATAGACGTCTCTAACTCCATAATCTAAATTTGCCAAGGTTTATTTAATTTTTGAGGTATCAATGTTTGCTATATCCTCAATGATGTGTAGCAACTATTTTTATTTTTTTTAGTTTATAATTTACAATAATGTTAAAGCTTTCATTTATTACACCAAAACTTAAATACACCTAAATCAACGCATTTTATGTATTCTGAGGTGATGATAATGGATGAAGTAAATAAAGTTATTACCCTTTGTGGAAAGGATTGGGCTAAAATTGGTGTTGAATTTACTTTCTTAGGTGGTAAGCCTGAGTGTGAAAATTGTAAGATAAAGAGAACGTGTTTGAGATTGAGGGAGGGAGCTAAATACAAGATTGTTGGATTGAGGGATGGAACGGTTCAGGAATGCCCATTGCACGATGAGGGTGTTATAGCCGTTGAAGTTGTTGAACTACCAATTCTTGCGTTGGTGGATACCAAAATGGCTGTGGAAGGAGCAAAGATACACTTTGAAAGTAAGAAGTGTGAATACTTAGATTGCTCAATGTACAAGCTCTGCAATCCGGTTGAATTAAACGATGGAGAGGTTGTGGTAGTTGAGAAGGTAATTGGCGACTCACCAACAGACTGTAGAAAGGGTTACAGTGTTAAGGTTGTGGAGCTGGCAAGAGAGGCTTAGTTTTTCTATTTTTTAAAGTTTTCATAACTCTCAATAATCAACAATGTAATTTCGAAAGTGTTATGTATTAAGTTAATCATTTACGGCTATGAGCATTTATGTGGTTGGGCATAAAAACCCAGATACAGACTCTATCTGTTCTGCAATAGCCTATGCGTACTTTAGAAACACTAGGGTTAAGGAGAAAGGGGATTTGAAGTTGCAAGAGGAGGCAATTCCGGTAAGGCAGGGAGATTTGAACCCTGAAACAGAGTTTGTCCTGAAAAAATTTGGCTTTGAAACCCCAGAATTGATGACGGATGGAGAAGGAAAGAAAGTCATACTCGTTGACCACAGCGATGTGGCTCAAAGTCTCGACAACATCGACAAGGCTGAGATAATAGCAATCATAGACCACCACAAGATTGGCGATATAACAACTCCGAATCCAATTATGATGATGGTTATGCCTTGCGGTTGTACAGCGACGGTGATAAAAGGAATTTTTGACTACTGCAACATTGAAATACCTCCAAACATTGCTGGCATCCTTTTGGCATCAATTCTCAGTGACACGGTTGCATTTAAGTCGGTTACAACAACTGAGAAGGATAAAAAAGCTGCTGAGGAGCTCGCAAAGATCGCGGGAATAGACAATATGATGGCTCTCGCAATGGAAATGTTCAAGGCGAAATCGGATGTGGCAGGAAAGAGTCCAAGAGATTTGTTGTTTAGAGATTACAAAGATTTCGACATGTCAGGCTATAAGGTTGGTATTGGGCAGATAGAAGTTGTTGATTTATCACTGTTGGATGAAATCAAGGATGCATTATACGATGAAATGAACAAAGTCAAAGAGGAGGGTAACTACAACAGCATTTTCCTGATGCTAACAGACATAATGAAAGAGGGGACAGAGCTACTTTGCGTAACAGACAACCCAGAGGTTGTGGAAAAGGCATTTGGTAAAAAGCTGGAGGGCAAGTCAGTTTGGCTTGATGGTGTGATGAGCAGGAAGAAGCAAGTAGTACCGCCATTTGAAAAAGCATTCGCTTCTCTATAATTTTTTATAATTTAAAATTTTTTGAATTTTGCAAAATCTGAATATAATAATCAATTTAGCAACGCTTATATCCTTATATATCAAACCTGATCGATGAAAGTCAGGGAGATAATTCATGAACTCACAGTACCACCCAGAATTGAAATTCTGGAGGTTTTGAGAAACAAATACCTGAATTTGAGCTTAATATACAACGAGTTGAAAAACAAAGAGCTTGATGTCTCATTGTCAACTCTTTCAAGGCATGTAAGGACCCTTCATAAGTTAGGACTAATTAAAAAGGTTGGGAGAAAATACACGATGTCTGGAACAGGTATGTTGTTGTATGATCTGATCCACCAGTTGGATGACATTTGTCTCTGGGATGAGATCTGCGAATCAGCTGAATTCATTTCCTCAATACCAAACGAATTGAGACTCGGTTTATCAAAATTGAAGAGTGCAGAAATTGAAAGAGACATTTACACAGCAGTATTCAAAGTATTTAAGGCTGCGGAGAACGCCAAGAGCTGGGGAAAATACATCGACAGAATTATCCATTTAGATATATTCAAGGTTATGATCCAAAAAAACTTGGATGGCGTTACGAAAAAAGTCATATCATCGAGGGATACGGTGGACAGAAAGGTTAGCATGATTTTGAGTGTGATAGAAGATCTGAAGTTGGATGAAGATGAAATGGAGGTTGTTAAGAGCAAGTGCGAAATCAGGATTTTGGATTTACCCATTCAGCTGGGTGTGGTGGACGGGGGGATCGCTTTTTTCCAGATTTTGAAGGTATATAGATGTGTTCCTGCTTACGTCGCTCCAGTTTACATCTCCACAGATGAGGAATGCGTTAAGTGGGCAAACAATCTATTCGAGCACTTCTGGCAGAAAGCGGAGCGTTTCGATTTAGCTAAGCATATAGATTCAATTAATCCCAATAAGTAATAAAAATTAAAGCTTAGAAATGATTTTTCGATAATTCTCCTCAACTTTCCTCTGTATTTCTGCGTACAAACTTTTTCCATGAGCATCAATTCCAACTATGCACGGACCAAACTTTTCAACTTCAAACACCCAGATTGCTTCAGCCATCCCCAAATCTTCCCAGTACAAACCCCTAACCTTCTTAATGGCGTTGGCAGCCAAAGCTCCTGCACCACCGGTATAAGCCAGATAAAATCCCCTTCCCTTCAAAGCCCCAACAACTCCCTCATCCATTCCACCCTTTCCAATTACGCCGATACATTCAACATTCTTTACAATACTCGGCAAGGTTTTGTTCATTCTGGCAGAAGTTGTTGGACCGGCAGATATTACCCTCCACTCTTCGTTGATTTTTCTCATCAATGGACCACAGTGATAGATTATGCATCCATTAAAATTGATTGGCAATTCTTTTCTCTGCCTAATGTAATCCAAAGCCCTCATGTGAGCTTTGTCTCTTGCAGTAAATATTTCCCCACTTACATATACAACATCTCTAGCCTCAAGCTTTAGCACTTCATCTCTCTCAAGAGGTGTTTTAATCTCTCTAATTCTAGCCATAACATCACCCCAAAACCTTTGAAGCCCTCCTGTTAGCCCAACATTGAATGTTTATTGCCAGTGGTAGCGAAGCTGTGTGACAATAACCTGTTTCAACTAAAACAGCTAAAGCTGTTGTTTTTCCACCCAATCCCATTGGGCCTATTCCAAGCATGTTTATTGCATTTAGTATCTCCCTCTCGTACTCATTCATCACTGTAACATCCCTTAACAACGCTTTTTTCGCCAATTTCGCACAACCGTCAAACGTTGAGCCAATCCCTACACCAACGAATATTGGTGGACAAGGTTTGCCAGATGCGTTCTTCACAGCATCCACAACAAGTCTTGGTATCTCATCAACCTGACTTGGTAGGAGCATCTTCAAAACTGACATGTTTTCACTTCCTGCACCCTTAGGCATTACCGTGAGCTTTAGTTTGTCTCCTTCAACAAAATCTATGTTTATTTGGGGCATGTACAATCCTACATTGTTTCCTGGATTTTCCCTCGTTAGCGGATGCACAGCATTCGGTCTCAGCGGTACTTCCTCTGTGGCAATTTTTACTCCATCAACAATGGCTTTTTTTAGGTCAAAGTTCAAACACAACTCTTTCCCGATTTCAACGAATACAATTGGCAAGCCCGTATCCTGACACATCGGAACCTTAAGCCTTCCAGCGGCATCTATGTTATCTAAAATGGTTTTAAGCTGATTTTTAGCTATCTCGTTGTCCTCTCTTTCATACGCATTTTTTATCGCTTTAATTACATCTTCTCCAAGTTCCGTTTCAGCTTTCTTAAACAACTCAACTATTGCAAATTTAACATCATCATAATCTACCATTTTCTTTCACCGCCTCAAGTAAGTGGTCAGGAAGATATAAATTGCGATTTGGTAAGTTTTTTAAATTTTGCTAAACTAAATTTATTAAAAAATCAAAATTAAACAACAAATATTGCAGGTTTTCCCGGCATTGCAGACTTTCTCTTACTTTCTGGCACTTTTTCAGAATTTAAGCTCACTTTAACACCCAATTCTCTCTCTAAAAATCTGATGTTTTCCTCAATTACTTTAACTTCATTGATTCCAGAATCTAAAAGCAATCCATCTTTCTTATCCTTAAATGCTTTTTTAACAAAAGCAGAGATTTCTTTACCCATCTTTTTAAATTCCTCACGGCTCATAATCTCCTTCATAGCTTCTTTCATGTTATCACTTCTCAAGACAATTCCAATTATTTCCTGCTTCCACTCCTCTGCTGGAGAGATGTAAACTTCCTTCGGCTCCTCAACGAACTTCAAAATCTCTTTGATGTCTTCAAGCAATGTCCTTAGATACTCTTCAATCGCCTCAGCCTCAACGTCGATCTTCGATTCATCGAATTTTGGATAGCTCTCTAAACTAACAAACGTGTCATGCTTTAAATGCCACAACTCCTCGCAAATGTGTGGGGCAAAGGGGGCGAGAAGTTTAAGCCAATCATCAAAAATTACACTGAGGTTTTCCCCTCCACGCCTTAGGTACCACCTCACGTCTGTCATAACTTCAAAGAAAGCTGTATTAACGGCTCTCCTCGTTTGTATGTTGTCCATAGCCTCCCTAGTATTTTTAACAGCCCTCTGAAATCTGCTTATTAGCCATTTATCAAGCTTTGTGAGAGACTTTGGCTCTTTCTTGTAGTACTCCAATCCTAAGGAGTAAAACCTTCTTAGATTGTTTGCCAAACCCTCAACATCCCTTCTCCTCCAATCTGCATCGTTGTCGTACTCGGCAGCGTAGAGTATGTAAAGCCTCGTTACATCTGCTCCATGCTCTTCAACAGCCCTCTTCATCGTTAATAATGGGCCTTTACTTTTGCTCATTTTCTTCCCCTCCAAGCTGACGTAACCGTTTACTGCTATTGCTTTAGGCCAAAGATTTTCAGGAAATATTGCTATGTGATGAAATAAGAAGAATAATAAATGATTTGCCACTAAGTCTTTACCACTACTTCTTAAATCAACAGGATACCAATACTCGAAATCTTTTCTTATCTCCTCCATAACTTCTTTGTCTAACCCGGATGATCTCGCAACACCATTAGCGTCGCCAACTCCAAAAAACACGTAGTCTAACAACTTCTGCGTTATGTTCTCGGCTTTAAGCAATCCAGAATTGATATACTTCGCTAGAATATAATATGCCATGTATATTGTTGAATCTGATAAACTCTCAATCAACCACTCTTTATCCCATGGTATCTTTGTCCCCAACCCCTTTCTCCTTGCACACGCCTTGTCTTTTAGCCACTCAATTTTGTTCCTGAACTCCTCTTTGTAGTAATCTGGAACTATTTGCATGTTTTTCAAGTGCTCCAAAACCTTGCCTTTCCACTTGGGATTTGAATAATTCAAGAACCACTGGTCTTTAACAAGCTTGACAACACATTTTGTTCCACATCTGCAAACAACGGGTTTCTCGCTAAATTCATAAAATACGTCTCCAATTCCTTTTTCAATCAAATCTCTCGTTAATCTATCTTTAATTTGCGACACTTTAACACCGGCATACTCTCCAGTAATATCTAATAGAATTCCCTTGTGAAACTCCTTTTTGTACAAAGCCTTAGTAGCTTTCTCCAATCCCTCAACATCTTTTTGTGATTGTATATTCAATTCTTCAACAATCTCTTTTGCAGGAATTGTATGCTTTTCGTTTTCAATCTCAATTAAGACAATCGGCTTTAGATTTTCAACTAAGGATTTGTCCAATCCAAACTTTTTCAGATACTCCTCGTCCCCCTTCAAATCCTCAATTGCAACGTAGTCATAAGGAGCGTGGGCTGGAACGCTCATAACAACTCCAGTAGCATTGTCAGTATCAACGAATTCTGCAGGTAGAATTGGAATCTTGTCGTTTGTTAAAGGATTGACAACGAATTTACCAAAGAAATCTCTTGCATCAACCTCTCCAACCAACTTAACTTCCTTATCTGTATAAGTTAGCTTCTCATAGGCTTCTCTGCTAACAAACCACGTTTCGTCATTAACCTTAGCCAAAACGTATTTTGTGGGTTTAAGCCAGATGTTTGTAACACCAAACACAGTTTCGGGTCTTAGGGTGGCACAGGGAAAGATGATTTTATTAGTTTCACCATCCTCAAAATAAAACTTTATCACAGTAAACTCAACTATTGTTGCGTTTTCACCCATCAACAAGTCGTGGTCTTCAACGGGGTTCTGGTCGTTGGGACAATACCTCACAGGATGGGAGCCTTTAACAATCAGATTTTTCTCCTTAAGCTTCCAGTACTGCCACTCAATAAACTTTTGGTATTCCTCATCAGTTGTTGTAAAAACTCTCCTCCAATCAATTGAATAGCCTATCCCCTTTAAAGCCTTCAAAGCCTCATTTGAAAAGTATTCAACTATCTTTTCTGGAGTGGTTAACTCTAACAAAACATCTTTTGGAACATCATGGTATTTTGTATAGACTTCTATTGTCCTTTCATCTCTCTTTTGAATTAATTCAGCCAAGCCAATAATGGGTGTGCCAGTAACATGAAACCCCATTGGGAATAAGACATTGTAACCTTTCATCCTCATGTATCTCGCTATTGCATCCCCTATTGTTAGCGTCCTCGTATGACCAGCATGCAAATTACCGTTTAAGTATGGATAAGGGATTGTGATGAAAAATTTTGGTTTTCCATCGGGATCAGCCTCAAAAACACCCTTTTCTTCCCACTCTCTCTGCCATTTTTTCTCAATAGCAGTGAAATCAATCTGCATGGTTGCAGATGTAAGGCTGGATTAAAAAATTTATGTAATTTCTGGTTGACTCAGGCGTAATTCAAATTTTTAAATTATTCCAACACCCTTTATTCTAATTTTCCTTTTCTTCTCATCAACTTCAACCACATCTCCTAAGAATTTCTCTATGACATAAGCGTTGCTTATCAGATGCTTTGTAATCTCAGATGTCGTATAAGTTGTTATTCCTTTAGCAACGACTGCAAACGGCATTATTTGGTCAGCCAAATGCCTATCAAAGCACGCATCAAATTCCAACTCCTTGACAATCTCAATTGCCGCCTCTCTCCCAACGATTTCAGCTCTCTTCCCCTTCTCCCCCAAACCACTTCCGCCTTTGTAACCACTCCACAGGGTAATACCGCTACCAGTTGAGAACCCCTTGTTCATCTCCATTTCTATTTCAACGTCGTATCCTTTGTATTTCAAATACTCCGCAGCCGCCTTTGCCTGTCTCTCAACAACGTGTTTTGGTAGGTTTAAACAATGACTTATCCCCCTTATTTTTTCTTTGAATAATTCAAATTCAACACCCCTCAATTTTGAACTGTTGACCTCTACTTTTACCAATCCACCACCCTTTGGATAATATCCTCTCTTTACAACCTCAAGCCTAATTTCAGCATTCAACTCTTTCAAAGCTTTAAACGTAACGTTTTTTACGTAGTCTACAGGTGGGGACCACTTGACATCCGTTCCACTCCTAATCTCAAAGAAAGTGATTTTTTCGGCAATTAATGATGGTAGTAACACTGTTTGGAGGATTAGAGTAACACTGCCTGCAGTTCCAATATCTATCCTAAAACTCCCACCTTTCAGATTTTTTGGCTTGAAAACCACCCTTGTTGAACCCAATCTCAATCCTTCAACCTCAGCATTGCTTATGAGCTTTGCAGCCTCAACACCCTTCAAATGTTGAGCTGCCAAACCAGGCTTTGGACGATTAGCCCTTATGTTGTAAATTTCTACAGGTTTTAGGGTTATACATGAGAGTGATATAGCAGTCCTTAAAATTTGCCCACCGCCCTCACCAAAGCTACCGTCTATCTTTATCATGCTTACCCAATAATACCTAATAATTGAAAAGGTTTTTTAATTGTTAATCCCTTTCCACCACAGGTGTTGGGTCATGAAAAAAGCGATGTTGTTAATTTTGTTGGTAGTGGCTGCATTGATTTTGGGATGTTCTCAACAGGAAAGACCTCCAGCGACACCGACAGAAACGCCAGCAGAGTATTCGTTGGTTAATCCCGGCTATTTGACTGTTGGGAAGTGACATAGCTTATCCACCGTTTGAATATACCGATGAGAAGACGGGCAAATACGTTGGATTTGACATAGACCTGATGACAGAGATTGCAAAGAGAATGGGACTGGAAGTAAAATTCGTAAACACTGCATGGGATGGCATAATTCCGGGTTTGACATCTAAGAAATACGATGTTATCTGCTCTGCGATGACAATAACTGAAGAGAGAGCCAAACAAGTTGATTTTAGTGATCCGTACTTTGAAGCTAAGCAAGTAATCATTGCAAGAGCTGATTCAAATATAAACGGTGTACAGGATTTAGAGGGTAAGGTGGTTGCCGTACAGCAGGGAACTACAGGAGATTTTGCAGCAATGAGACTTGTTGATGAAAAGGGAATCAAATTCAAAATTGTGAGGTTTGAGGGTACTCCAGAAGCTTTAATGGCTATACAGAAAGGAGATGCAGATGCAGCAATAATTGACAACTTTGTTGCATATCTGGCTGTCAAAGAGAATCCAGACATATACAAAGTAGTTGAAGACAAAGAGTTCGCTCCAGAATACTATGGAATTGCTGTAAACAAAGATAATCCGGGATTACTCAAGAAAATAAACGAAGTGCTTAAGGAAATCAAGCAGGATGGAACATACGACAAGATTTACAACAAATGGTTTGGGGAAGAATGAGATGGATAAATGAAAAGATTTTTTAACTTATCTTTTTTTCTTACCCGATGGCTGCTATAAATCAGTTTGATTTGAATCTGTTTATCAGAATATATTACCAGACTTGACATTCGGCGCAATGGTTACGTTAAAGTTAACTGTACTTTCAATACTCTTTGGCTTGGTCATTGGTTCAATTGCTGGATTGGGGAAGGTGTCAAAAAACAAGTTGTTTTTTGGGATATCTACAACTTATGTAGAAATTATTAGGGGGACTCCACTTTTGGTCCAGATACTTATAGTCTACTTTGGTTTGCCCGCCATTGGCATAAACTTGCAGCCTGAGCCTGCTGGAATTATCGCTTTGAGTGTTTGTAGTGGTGCATATATAGCTGAGATCGTTAGAGTAGGAATAGAATCTGTTCCAAAAGGGCTGATGGAAGCGGCACGCTCATTGGGTATGAGTTATTTGCAATCTATGAGGTACGTAATATTGCCGCAAGCATTCAGAAACGTTCTACCAGCGCTATGCAATGAGTTTATTGCATTACTGAAGGACTCATCATTGCTTTCAGTAATCTCAATAGTCGAGCTTACAAGGGTTGGTAGGCAGATTGTCAACACAACTTTCAATGCCTGGACCCCATTTTTAGGGGTAGCGTTGTTCTACCTGATGATGACCATACCGCTAAGCAGGCTTGTGAGCTATTCGCAAAGGAAACTTGGGACTTACGAAGTTACCTAGAAAATTTCATAAACATCCTTTGTGAGGTTTTTTGATGACTCTGCTAAAGATCCGAAAACCTCCACAAGAAGTTTGAAGATCTGCATGTGTTAAAAGGCATCAACATGTCTGTTGATAAGGGTGAAGTTGTTGTTATAATTGGCCCTTCAGGTAGCGGCAAATCAACGCTGCTGAGATGCATAAACAGGCTTGAAGAGCCAACATCTGGCAGGATAATTTTAGATGGAGTTGAGATTACTGGCAACAAGGTTGACATTAATAAAATTAGACAAAGAATTGGAATGGTTTTTCAGCAATTCAACTTGTTTTCCCATCTGACAGCAATCCAAAACGTAACATTGGCTCCAATAAAGATTAAGAAGATGGATAAAAATGAGGCTATGGAAACGGGAATGAGGTTGTTGGAGAAGGTTGGGTTAGCTGATAAGGCAGATTACTATCCTGCACAACTTAGTGGCGGACAGCAGCAGAGAGTTGCGATAGCGAGGGCTTTGGCAATGAACCCTGAGGTTATGCTCTTTGATGAAGTGACTTCAGCTTTGGACCCTGAGTTAGTTAAAGAGGTTTTGGATGTTATGAAGCAGCTTGCAAAGGATGGTATGACCATGATCGTTGTCACTCACGAAACGGGGTTTGCTAAGGAAGTTGGGGACAGAGTGATATTCATGGATGATGGTATAATTGTTGAGGAAGGAAAACCTGAGAAAATATTCAGCAATCCAGAGCATGAGAGGACGAGAAGGTTTTTGAGCATGATTTTGTAGATTAGGTAATTTGATAAACCATTCGCACCATTCTTGAAAAGCTTTAAAAATGAGGATGTACTCAAAAACAAAGTGGGTAAAATCGGGTTTTTGTCAGTAGTATCGATTGGTATAGGAGGGATGATTGGTGGAGGAATTTTTGCAGTTTTGGGTTTGGCGGTTCAATTGGCTAAGGGTGGAACGCCAACCGCATTTGCACTGGCTGGAGTGATTGCATTAATAACTTCGTATTCATATGCAAGATTGTCTATAACCTATCCATGCCAAGGAGGAACTGTTGAGTTTCTGAATCAAGCTTTTGGGACTGGAATTTTTACTGGTAGCCTTAATATTTTGCTGTGGTTGAGCTACGTTGTGATGCTTTCTTTGTACTCCTACGCCTTTGGGAGTTACGCAGCAAGCTTTTTTGGGAACTCACTGTTTTTCAAACATGTGTTTATAACTGGGATAATACTTCTGATGACCCTATTAAATTTCTTTGGGTCTAAGGCTGTTGGAGAGGCTGAGGAGGGGATTGTGGCTTTTAAAGTTGCAATACTCTTCCTGTTTGTTATGGCAGGATTGTGGAGTGTAAAAGTTGGTAGGTTGATGCCAAATGAGTGGGGACATCCAATTAAGCTAATTTCGGGTGGTATGATCATATTTTTGGCTTATGAGGGTTTTGAGCTTATAGCCAATACTGCTGGGGATGTTGATAAGCTTGAAAAACTTCCATTGGCGTATTACACTGCAGTAGTTTTTGTAATCTTTACCTACATCATGGTTGCTATCGTAACAGTCGGAAATTTACCTTATGACCAAATAGTCCAAGCAAAAGATTATGCACTTGCAGCAGCAGCCAAACCTTTTCTTGGTAGCATGGGATTCGTTTTGATAGCTATTGCCGCTTTGTTGTCAACGACATCGGCAATAAATGCAACCTTATACGGCTCAGCAAGAGTGAGTTACATAATTGCCAAAGAGGGTGAGTTGCCTGAAGAACTAGAAAGAAAAGTCTGGAACGAGCCAATTGAGGGTCTTTTAATCACAACCATCATGTCTTTGCTCATGGCTAACTTACTAAATCTATCAAGCATTTCCATCATGGGAAGTGCTGGATTTTTGCTAATCTTTGCATGTGTTAATTTGGCTAATGTGAAGTTGCACAACAAAACAAAGAGCAATAGATTAATACCATTACTTGGTGCTATAATGTGTTTCATTGCTTTGACAGTCTTGGTTTTGCAAACAGCAATGTTTAATCCGGAGAATCTGCTAGTTCTTGCTATTATGGTTGGAGTCTCATTTTTAATTGAGTTACTCTATCGAATGATTACGAAAAGGGAAATTAAGGCATACTTTAGTTGATCTCATTTATGAACTACGTTATTTTAGTCTTAATATATCTTTAACAGCTATTTTCTTTCTCACCATCACAACGGTTCTTGGTGTCTTTCTCGCAACCTTTTCTGGAAAAACACCTTTGATAAAGTTCTTAAGGAAGGGCTCGTTTGTGGCTCCCAAAATCAAAATGTCGTACTTTAAGCTTTCGATGGCTATCGCTTCAATTCTATCCTTCGATATTTTTATTGTTTCCTTAACATCAAAATCAACATCCTCAACACCAATAGCCTTCTTGGTTTGTTCTATGTACTTCTCAGCTTTCTTACTCTCTTCTTTATCGCCAGCAACGTACAACAGTGTTATTTCAGAACCAAGAATCTTGTGCAAATCCATTGCAATCTCAGCAGCCAATTCAGCGTGAGGTCCGCCAGCGGTTGGAATTAGAATTCTCCTTATGTTTTCAACATCCAAATCTGGCTCAAATCTTGCAACAACAACATCGCATGAAGCTTTTAACAAAATCGGATCTATTGTGCTGCCAAGTATGAAGTCCCTTCTGAATGTTCTCCCCCTCCATCCCAAAATTACCATGTTTGCCTTCTCTTCGTCAATCGTGTTTAGAATTGCTTGAGCAACGTTGTGTCCAACCTTAATAACACCACTAACGGGAACATCAACCTTCTTCATCAAATTCGATAACATCTCCTTGTGTTTGGCAACGTACCTTCTTCCAGCCGACAATGGAGTTTGCTGTGGTAGTACGATTACTGAGAGTAAAACAACTTCACTGTTCTTTGCCTTGGCAATTGTGTTTGCAAAGCTTACGAGCTTTTCTGCTGTTTTGGGGTGTGCTACTGGAACAATTATTCGATGCATTTCCTCTTCAACAGCCCTTTCCTCGTAAACTGTTCTCAGCTCCTCCTTCATCTTCTCCTTTTCCTTCTCCTTAGAATAGGCAAAATAAACGAGCATTCCTAAAACAATCCAGACAATCGAGCTTAACAAAGCCAAATAACCGTGTTCTACTTCAGTAATCAGGAAGTAGCCTATAACTATTTGCAAAATTATCGCCGCTATAGGCGTATAAGGGACGAGGGGAACTTTGAAGCTCCTTTTAAGCTCAGGGCTCTTCAATCTTGAAACAATCAAAACTGCATTTACCTGCATGAACAAAAGCAAGAACATGATGTCCGTTGAGGCTGCAACAGCCTCTATGGGCAAAGCTAAAGCCATTAATGTGATAATGATGTAGCTGAAGAAGATTGCGTAGTGTGGCGTTCTGTTCTTAGCATGCACTGCCGACAATTTCTCAGGCAGTAAACCATCCCTCGCCATCGCAAAGGATACGCGGGATGACGAGTAAATCGTGGCATTCATCGCGCTAACAGTCGATACCAATCCAGCAAAGAGCAGTATTGCTGTTCCGAATGGCATTATCTGATTTGCTACTTTAATTAAACCCAATTCTTTTAATTGCCCTAAATACATCCAACTTGGTGAGTTGTCTGGAGTAATCGTGGCACCAATGACTGAGAAGGCAACCAAGACGTAAATTATCACAGCAATCCAGAGCGAGACAAAAACAGCCCTTGGAATGTTCTTTTCTGGATTCTTTGTTTCTTCACCACTCTGAACAATTATCTCGTAGCCTTCAAAGGCTATATACGTTAAACCCATCGCCGCAAGTATGCCAGCGATGCCTGTTGGGGTGAAAGAAGGGGTTTCGAAATTTACAGCCCAGTTTGGCAGTGTGAAGGTTTTGTAGATGCCAAATGCTACAAAGGTTAATAAAACAGCAACCTTCAGAATTGTTACAAATCCTCCAACTTTTCCAGATTCCTTAGCACCTCTAAAGTTGATGTATGTCAGCAAGCTAATTACAAAAAAGATTGAGAGTTTTGAAAGGAAAAATCGTGAGATTGGGATGATGGGGAGTATGGCTTCAGCAAAAAATGCGCCAAATGCAACTGCATACAACGAGCATGCAACACTATGGGCAAACCAGTCAACCCAACCCGCAAGAAATCCAAAAGGCTCAGGTAGCATTTCCTTAATCCACACATAACCCCCTCCAGCCTCTGGGAGTGCTGAGCCTAATTCTGCGTAAGCAGCAGCAGTCACAGTAGCAACAATTCCATTTAAGAAGAATGCGAGGATTAGTGCTGGCCCAGCTACACCAGCAGCAATACTCGTTAATGCAAAAACGCCAGCCCCTATCATCCCAGCAACGCCAATCATTGTAATATCAAAAAAAGAAAGCTCTCTACTAAGCTTTACTTGGATCATCTCCTGAGCCATCTGCAAAACCACAATTTAGCTGTTGAAAAAGTTTTGTGTTTTATTTGAATTCGAATTTAGAGAATTCTAGCAGTTTAAATGTTAAGCTATGCCAAAGCGATACAATAAGCAAAATCGTATTTGAATTCATAAGATTTAAATATCACAATATCTTTAAAGTAAGAAAAACAAGAAAAATCTTTCAAAGTGGTATAATGGGGATATGTTCAAAAATTAGGATAGTGTATGGGGTTGTGACTGTAAGTGATAAGGGACAAATCGCAATTCCTGCAGATTTGAGGAGGGATTTAGACATTAAACAGGGTGATAAACTCTTTGTACTTAAAAGAAGAGATGAAGCGGGATTTACACTCATAAAACTCGAAAAAATCGATGAATTGATGTATAAAATTCAAGAAGATGAATTGTTCTTTTCAAGAGAAAATAATGAAAAATGATAAAAATAAAAGGAGGTGATAAGATGCCAACTTGTAAGGACTGCAAGTTTTATGAGCCAATTGACGAAACAAAGGGCAATTGCTTTGGGCATGAAGTTCCGGCAGATATGGATGTTGAAAAGTGTCCAGCAAAGGCATTCCAGCCAAAATAATGGGTTTTTTACGATCTTACAGAAGAAAAACAAGGGCGAAGTGGGGACAAGATTAAAGTGGATATTTGAATAAGAGTATATATATTCGAGAATGGGTTAATTTGACAAGCAGAAATTCGGTGCTAAATCTTGCAAGAATGTTAAAAATATCTTGAACAGGGAGTTTGATATGGAATTCTGGATAAATTAGTTATTTACTTTTCTAATGCTAGAGCTATTTTAATTGCGGTGTCATTGGGAGCTACACGAATTGCAGAGTGTGTAATGTCATCAAATAAAGCCCAATTACCACCTAATTCTTCTATTTTATATTCTAGCCCGTCAATTAAAATTGCTCTTAGAAGTCTTGCAACTTGATCTATACTTCTAGCTACAAAAACACCTCGTGGGATTCTATCAACTGGGGAGACTTGGAACATTAGAGGGTGCAAATCTCTAAATATCATTGCATCCTTTTCAAACTGGATGAATTTTTCTCTAACAAATTCTCTGACATTTCCATTAATTCTAGTTTTAAAACCTTTTCTATATAAGTCACTTAATATAATTTCATCTTCGATCTCGTCTATATATTTCTTAAATGTAAAAGATAGTTTGTCAATTATATCTATTTTTTCTTTTTCTATGGATTTCAATTCTTCAAGGTCTTCATCAGTTATAAAATTTCTATCTTTAAGTTTAGTAAGAAATATATCATGCGTATAAAAAATTGATTTATCAAGTAAATCATACAATTCCCTTATTTTGTTTAAGTGCTCATTAGTGGGTGAATCAATGGAGACATCTTCTAGAATTCTTGGTACGTATATTATTACGGGTTTTCCATATGCGATTGTTAAACTTGCCTCAGCAACTTTGCCAAATGTCTCACTTTCTTGAGCATTATATACTGTCACTTTTGCTCTTTTTATCATTAGGCATTCAACTAGTCCCTTTTGGATTCTATCTTCTATATATGATTGGGTAGGGTCAAAGTAAACTAATCTCAGATCTCGTAATTTATCGTGATTAAGTAAATTATTTATAAATGTATAGTTGAGCTCGAAATCTTCTCTGGTTCTCATGGAGGTTGCAAAATAAATGTCAATGTTTTTGCAAGACAGGTATGCATATGTGTTTTCTTTTCCTTTTTGTCGTAGTTCTTCAATAACACCTTGGTCTTGTGAACCTTTGCATATTTGGATTATCTCTCGAAGAAGAGAAATATAAGGTTCATCAGGATAGAATATTTTATGATATATCAATCTTTCAGATGATTGTGGAATCGATGTTTTTCCGAGAATATCTTCAAATCCTTCTTTATTTAATCCGTACTCTCTTTTGACAAATTCTAACAATTCATTGTAGTCATTTACACCTTCATTTATAGCATCTGACAAAATATTTTCTAGCTTTTTCTGTACTCACTAACTTCTGGAAATTCTTTTTTTGCTAGATAACCTAAACAAAATCTTAATTCTGGCGGGATTTCTTTAAAACCCACTAGTTCTCTTTTAGGATCCTGAAGTCTTTCCTTTCGTTTCAGTCTCTCATCTTTATCTGGAAAAAACTCTGATAGCTTCTCTCTCAAGATTTCAGTATTTTCAACAAATTTTCGATAACCACCTCTAAACCGTCCATATACCAAGAAACAAAGACATCTAAAATTATGAACTCTCTTCTTTAGTTCATCTATTTTAGAAAAATCCAAATCACCGAAAATAATGCTATAAAAATCAGAATTTAATGTTTCTAAATCAAGAACTAGTAAAAGTCTGTTAAGTACTTCTCTTTTCTGTTCTTCTCGTAAATCTTCTGAATTATTTAAAAGCTCGTTCATCAATTCCTCTGCTATTTTCATTTTTTCTTCGTTCTCAAAAAGATTGGTATTTAATTTATTATCTAAACCTTTCAAAAGATATATTTGTTTTAAAAACTCTTTTTTAGATTCATCCTTGATTGAATTCAATGTATAACCCATAGAATATTTTATGGATAAGTGGTATAAAATTTTATGTTATTAAATAATCTATAACCTCGAAAAACACAATAGAAAACAATATATTTTCCCCTAAACCCCTTAAAGCGATGAGGTGTTTTGGAAGGTTTGTGGCTAAGGGAGAGGTGTTTGAAGGCTATTTTGAGATTGAAAACAACAAAATCCTTTTTGACTGTTATCAATTTGACATCAATGCTGTAAAATTTTTACCGCCAGTCAAACCAACAAAGGTGATATGTGTGGGTTTGAATTACAAAGACCATGCTGAAGAATTCGGCTTATCAATTCCCGATGAGCCAATTCTGTTTATGAAACCGTCAACCGCCGTAATAGGGCATGAGGACGTCATAGAATTGCCATCCATATCCAAGCGAATTGATTACGAAGGTGAATTAGCCGTTGTTATTTCCAAGGATTGTAAAAACGTGTCGTATGAGGAGGCGAAAGATTACATCTTAGGTTACACATGCTTCAACGACGTAACGGCAAGAGATCTGCAGCAAAAAGATGGACAGTGGACGAGATCAAAGTCTTTCGATACATTTGCACCCGTTGGACCTTACATAACTCTGAATCTTAATCCATCAAATTTAAAAATTGAGACGAGGTTGAATGGAGAAGTAGTACAAAAATCGAACACAAAAAATCTAATATTCGATGTGTTTAGGTTGGTTGAGTTCGTATCGGGCGTTATGACGTTAAAGAAAGGAGATGTGATAGCTACCGGAACACCTTCAGGTGTTGGAATGCTAAAGGATGGAGATGTTGTTGAGGTTGAAATTGAGAATATTGGAATACTCAAAAACAAAGCAATGGCGGTGAGATGATGGAAGTTAGTCTAGAAAAGGAGTACAATTCCCAAAAGGTTGAGGAGAAGTGGTTAAATCTTTGGAAGGATGAGATGTACTATTTTGATTGGAATTCAAAAAAACCGCATTACATTATTGACACTCCCCCTCCCTACCCAACGGGTTCATTTCACATTGGAAATACGTTAAACTGGTGTTATATCGATTTTATTGCCAGACACAAGAGGATGAAGGGTTTTGAAGTGATGTTTCCACAGGGATGGGACTGCCATGGGCTGCCGACAGAGGTCAAGGTTGAGGAGAAGTATGGGATAAGCAAGAATGATGTGCCAAGAGAGAAGTTTAGGGAGCTTTGTGTAGCTTTTACTGAAGAAAACATAGAGAAGATGAGAGAAACTATGAGAAGGATGGGCTTTTCAGTTGATTGGAGCAAGGAGTACATAACAATGTATCCTGAGTACTATTCAAAGACCCAATTGTCGTTTGTCAGGATGTACAACAAAGGTTTGATTTACAAATCGTATCATCCCGTCATCCATTGCCCAAGATGTCAAACAACTATAGCTTTAGCTGAGATTGAGTATAAAAGTGGTAAAACAACCTTGAATTACATAAAATTCGATGATGATGTTGTTATTGCCACAACCCGCCCTGAATTGATTCCGGCATGTGTAGCAATTGCCGTTCATCCTTCTGATAGCAGATATAAGCATCTGGTAGGAAGGAAGGTTAGAATCCCTACAACGGAATACGAGGCTGAAGTTATAGAGGACGAAGAAGTTGATCCTGAATTTGGGACTGGTATCGTCATGATTTGTACCTTTGGAGATAGACAGGACGTTAAGTGGTGGAAGAAGCACGATTTGGAGTTGAGGGTTATTCTTGACAACAACGGATTGTTAAATGAGAAAGCTGGGAAATATAAGGGATTAACGATCAAGGAGGCAAGAGAGAAGATATTGGAGGACTTAAAAGCTGAAGGTAGGTTATTAAAGCAAGAAACGATCGATCACAACGTTGGTGTTTGCTGGCGTTGTAAAACACCAATTGAAATAATCGTTGAGGAGCAGTGGTTTGTTAAGGTAGAGAGGAACAAGATATTAGATGCGGCTAGAAAAATTAAGTGGGTACCACATCACATGCTTTCTCGCCTTGAGAGCTGGGTTGAGGGAATGGAGTGGGACTGGGTTGTTAGTAGGCAGAGAATTTTTGCAACCCCAATTCCTGCGTGGTATTGCAAGAAGTGCGGAAAGATTAAGGTTGCAAAGGAGGAGTGGTTGCCCGTAGACCCAACAAAGGATAAACCTTTGGAGCCTTGTGAGTGCGGCTCAACAGAATTTGTTGGTGAAGATGACGTTTTGGATACGTGGATGGATTCAAGTATAACCTCCCTCATCATCTCGGGCTGGCCCAATTTGAAGGAATATCCAACGAGTTTAAGACCGCAGGGACATGACATAATAAGGACCTGGGCTTTCTACACGATTTTGAGGTCTATAGCCTTAGTAAATCAAATTCCTTGGCACGAAATTGTGATTAACGGCATGGTGTTGGGCGAAGATGGAAGGAAGATGAGCAAAAGCTTGGGCAATATAGTTCAACCTGACGAGGTTATTGAGAAGTATGGGGCAGACGCTTTAAGACAGTGGGCAGCAAGCGGTGTTGTAGGGAGTGATGTAATATTTGCTTGGAAAGAAGTTATTGCTGCAAGCCGCTTTCAACAAAAATTCTGGAGTATTTTACGCTTTACAATGCTTCATATAAAAGATTATGAGTTCAATGATGAAGATATTAAGCATTTGAGGGATGCCGACAGGTGGATTTTGTCAAAGCTGAACAAGTTAATTAAAGAAGTTGATGAACACATGGAAAATTACAGGTTTGGTGATGCCCTAAAGGCAATAAGGAGCTTTACTTGGTATGAGTATGCTGACAACTACTTGGAGATTGTTAAAAATAGGTTGTATGCGGGTGATGAAAATGAGAAAAAAGCTGCTAAATACGTTCTCTACAAAACGATGGATGTGTTGTGTAGGTTGATTGCTCCAATCACACCTTTCTTGGCTGAAGAGTGCTGGAGCAGGTTTAAGGAAGGAAGTGTGCACTTGCAAAGCTACCCAAAGCCCGATGAAGGGTTGATTGATGAAGAGGCTGAGAAGAAAGGTGAGGTTATAAAAGAGATAGTTGCCGCCATAAGAAGATTTAAACACGATAAAGGCATGGCTTTGAATGCCCCGCTGAAAAACGTTTTACTGCATTTACCGTATGAGGTTGATGTCAGGGACATAAGCGGGGCGATAAATGCAAAGGTTGAGATTTTAGATGTACTGCCAGATGTAAAGCTTAGAGTTAAAAAGTTAAAGCCCAAGTTTGGCATAATAGGGCCAATGTTCAAGGATAAAACGAAGGAGATAGTCAATTTAGTAAACAATTTAAGCGAGGATGACAAGATGGAGTTTGTTGAGAAAGGTGAAATTGAAGTTAATTTGGACGGACAAAAATACACAATAAAATCGGAATGGTTTGATGTTGAGATGGAGAAGGTTGTTGAAGGTAAAGCAATTGAAAGCGTGGAGATTGGGGATGTTACACTGTTCATTGAGGTGTAAGCATGGATGTTGAAGGAATAAACTTAAAAGAGCTGTTTGATGCAAAAACCTTTGCACACATTCTCAAATGTTTGCTCAATTTAACCCAATCTGAAGTTGAGGTTTACTTTGCCTTGCACGAACACCCAAACAAGAGTGTTGATGAGCTTGCAGAGGTTATGGGAAAGGATAGGAGTGGCGTGTATAGGAGCTTGCAAAATTTGCTTGAAAAGGGTTTGGTTAGCAGAGAATACAGGATTTTGAAGCATGGCGGTTACAAGTATCTGTACGTTCCCGTGCCGATTGATGATTTAAAAACAAGATTGAAGGATGAGTTAAGCAGATGGTTCCACGTTTTGAATGAGGTTGTTGAAGGGTTTACAATTGAGTTTGGAGCGGTTAAGGAGGAATAATTGCTTTTAAAATAAAAAATAAGATTAAATTACTCCTTTTTTCTTCAGTTCCTCAAGCTTATCCTTTGTAAATCCAAGCATATCTAAATAAACGAACTCGTTGTCAGCCCCGACATCTCTGCAAACCCACTTTATCCTTCCAGGTGTTTTCTCAAACTTGGCTGTCACTCCTTGAACAACAACCTCACCATAGTTGGGATCGTTAATTCTCCTTAACAACCCCTTACCCACCAGTTCTCCTGATCAAACGTCTGCTTCGGCGTCCAAACCTCTCCAGCAACACATGTACCTTCACCTTTGTAATCGAGAGTTGCCTGAATAATCTCTTGGACAGTCCTCTCTTTTGTCTATTTCTCTATTTCTGCCAAACACTTGGGCCAGGTTTCTGGATTTAACCTGTGGTGAATTGTCGGATACTTCTCTCTCAAATCAGGCCTGTCAATTATGCTCGTCAAAGCGTAGAAGTTTATATCGCTAAATCCAGCCATAAATGCCATACCATCCTTAGCTCTAACAATTGTATATACAAAGACTGCTGGATCAAAGTTTGCAACCCTCCCAACAACCTTTTTCTTCGTGTGGTAATACTGGACGTAGTAGTTATTGGTTTTGGCCTGAGCTTCCGCAGGACACACGTCGATGAATTGCCCTTTACCGCTCATCAGTCTATACCACAAAGCGACCATGATGCCAAAGGCTGCAAATCCCCCTCCAACATACCAACCTATCCAAGGTCCGAGCTTTGTTGGAACTCTCGCATGTTCTGGGAATTCTTCATACTCCTCAGGAATTCCAGTAGTCCAAGCCATTCCGCTCATTGCCTGATCAACCACATCGTAATCATTCTTGTTTGACTTTGCCTTAGGTCCAAAGTGTCCATAGCTTGAGATTGCACAGTAAATTAGCCTTGGATTAATCTTTCTCAACTGCCTATAACCAATTCCTAGTGAATCCATGTATCCTGGTTTGTAAGTCTCGATTAAGACATCAGCTTTCTTAGCCATCTCGATGAATATCTCTCTACCTTCTTCTTTTGTTAAATCTAAGGTTATGTGATACTTGTTTCTACCTTCAACTATGTACGCCAATCCAGTATTGTTAATTTTTATGCCATATGGAGTCATCTTTCTTGCTACGTCCCCTTCAGGCGGTTCTATTCTGATTACCTTAGCCCCGTACTCAGCAAGAAGAGATGAGGCGTACAAACCGGCAAAACTTCCATAGCTTACATCCAAAACTACAACATCACTCAAAGCCTCAGGTTTTTCAGAAGCTTTAAACGGGTCACAATTCTCCTTTGCCCAGTCATGCCAGGATTTCTCCTCCATGTTACCACCTCATGGATAGAACAATCCGTCTTTTCCATTCCAGTCTGGCGGTGGACAAGTCCATGGAATCTGTTCAATCCATCTACCAATCACGTTCTTCTTATACAACTCCTCAACTTCTTCTTTGCTCAACCCCAAAATTCTAATAAACACGTGTTCGTTGTCTATGCCCGTAGGTCTTGCTGTCCACTTGATTCTTCCCGGCGATTCACTAAGTTTTGGTACTGGTGCTACTTCAGCTAAGGACCCAGATATTGGATCGTCATAAACCCAAATTGATTTTCTCTCTTTCCAGTGTTCGTCCTCATACTGATCTTTTGAGCTCATGACTTTGTCTGATGCAAATCCAAATTTATTACTGAGTTCAATCAATTCTTCGACCGTCTTCTCTTTAGCCCAGTCATGCAAAGTCTTGTAAATTACATCTTGGTTCTCCTCTTTTAGCCTTTCATCAATTGAAGCGTACTTTTCAAAGAGATCAAGCCTGTTCATAGCCTCGCATAACCCTCTAAACTCATCCTCGCTAAAGGCGGCGATTGCAACAAAGCTGTTCTTACATCTCATTATATCAGATGGAACAACCGCAATATCTCTGTTTGTAGCTTAGTTTTTAATCTATTTTAGAAAGTTATATAATAGTCATTACAAATGGGAATTTTTAAATATACAACACAAAAACTTTTTGAATGGTGATATGATGGGTTTAGCAGATTTGTATAAAGAATTTATCGAGCTAACAAAGATGGAGAATACCGAGGAAAAGGAGAAGGCTATGAAAGCATTTTTTGATAGGTTTAATACAATGCAATTGCCAGAATACTTCAATTGGGCTGAAGAAATTTTTGAAGGAATACACGTAAAAGAAAGAGGCAAGCAAACTGCTCTACTCTGGGTTGATATTGAGAAATGGGAAGAGAAAAAATACAGTTACTCAGAATTTGCCGCTGAAGGCAACAAACTCTTGAATTACCTAAGAAAACATGGGGTTGAAAAGGGCAACAACTTGTATATGATGATACCGTTGCTTCCAGAAATATGGTTTGGTACCTATGCCCACATTAAGGGAGGTATTGTGGGTGTCCCCACTGCTACAACAATGACTGCAAGAGATTTAGATTTCAGGTTTAAAACTTATCCCCCAGATGCTGTAATTGCTGATGAAACTTCTGCAGAATCTATAGATGAGGCATTAGAGAAAACTAATGTAAAACCAAAAGTTAAAATCGTTATTGGAGAAAGAGATGGATGGGAGAGTTACGATACTGTAAGAAAGGAGAGTTCAGAGGCTGAAGCTGCAAAAACAAGACCTAGTGATCCAATATTCTGCTTTTTCACATCGGGTACAACAGGATTGCCAAAGAGAGTTATCCATACTGCCGTGTCGTATCCTCTTGGACATCTTTCAACAGCTTACATTATTGGAATTCGACCTGGCGACATGCACAACAATCTAAGCCAGCCTGGTTGGGCGAAGTATGCTTGGAGCTCGTTCTTTCCGCCGCTAATTGTAGGAGCAACCACCACAGGATTCTACTATGCTGGAAGGCTTGATGGTGATAGATACCTCGAAGCGGTGGCAAAATACAAGATTAGCACATTTTGCGCACCTCCGACTGCTTGGCGACTTTTCATGCTTTCTGATCTAAGCAAATTTAACTTTGAGGCATTGAGGGAAGTTGTAAGTGCTGGAGAACCGCTTAACCCAGAAATAATTGAAAAATGGAAGAAATATACAGGAACCGAAATTAGAGATTTTTATGGCCAAACAGAATCAACGGCGATGATTGGCAATCCACCATGGTACAGTGGTGGAAAAATCATTTCAGGATCATTTGGTCGTCCAACGTTTATGTATGATATAACACTTGTTGACGATGACGGTAACGAAATAACCAAACCAGGAGAGGAAGGACATATCGTCGTAAAACTCGACAAGTGGCGTGCTATTGGTTTGTTCAAGGAATACATGGGCAATCCTGAGAAAATGAAAGAGGTTTTCGTTGGCGACTACTATTATACTGGTGATAAGGCGTATTTTGATGAGAATGGTTACTGGTGGTTTGTTGGTAGGGCAGACGATGTAATAAAATCGTCTGACTATAGAGTAGGACCATTTGAGGTTGAGAGCGCTCTTATTGAGCATCCCGCTGTTGCAGAGGCTGCAGTAGTTGGAAGCCCAGATCCCATCAGATATCAACTCGTCAAAGCATTTGTAATTCTAAAGCCCGGATATGAACCTTCAAGAGAGCTTGCGCTAGAACTCTTTAAACACTGCAAGAAGGTACTTGCCAAATACAAGCTCCCAAGAATCATCGAGTTTGTGCCAGAAGTGCCAAAAACGATAAGTGGAAAGATAAGGAGAATTGAACTAAGAAAGATGGAAGAGGAACTCAAAAAGAAGGGTGAGAAGAGAGAACACGAATACTTCTATCAGGACTTCCCAGAACTTAAATCTAGTTAATCTTTAACTACAATCTTACAATCTTAATTTTTTGCTTTTTGTCTTTTTTGTCTTTATCTTTCGTTTGTATAGTCCTGAAATTTTTGACCTTATAAACCCTACTCATTCTCCAACCACCTCATCAAAAAGCTTGAATGCAACACCTAACCTCGCCTCTACAGGCAACCTGCTCCAGAAGGCATCTT